>JBOICD010000054.1:0-12013 GCA_050739855.1 Pseudomonas sp. | reverse complement strand
TCCTGGCGCAGTTCGTCCTCAGTCGGATATTGGCCCTTTTGCGGGCTTTCTCCGAGGCGGAACGGCGAGTAGGAAAAGCCAGAAATCTGCTCCGGCCAGTCAGGGGCGGAAACCGGGCGGTTGATCAGCGCCCAGAACCCGGTGAATAGCGCGGCGATGGCCATGACTATCACCAGGTTGATACCAAATTTACGCGATGACATAGATAGTTCGGGTTCCGAAGGGTGGAACGGGCGAGCGCCACAGGGCGCGGATCCTGCTCTTTGTCCGCCTATGCTGTGTAGTAACAGGCTGGCGGCAAGGGTTAGATTGTCTTCTGGTGTCGAAGTTCTGGGGCCCGTGCTGTTGTCGTCCAGGACTAGGGATTGCCTGGCACATTAAAGCAGGATTACAACCGACTTTACTAATTCGTACGGGGTGACTGGTCCGAAGCAGGATGGCAGCGGGCCTCAACAGGCCTATAATGCGCGCCGGTTTTTTCGGGGTATGGCCATGAGTACAGATGATCCACGCTTTGCCGGTGTTGCCCGGTTATACGGTGACAGCGGCCTGCAGCGCCTGCGCGAGGCCCATGTGGCGATCGTCGGCATTGGGGGTGTCGGCACGTGGGCGGCTGAAGCCATGGCGCGTAGTGGCGTCGGCGAAATCTCACTGTTCGACCTTGATGACGTCTGCGTCAGCAACACCAACCGCCAGTTGCATGCCATGGAAGGGAATATCGGGCGTGCCAAGGCTGAGGTCATGGCCGAGCGCCTGCGGGCGATCAATCCGGCGTGCAAGGTGCATGCGGTGGTGGATTTCGTCACCAAGGAAACCCTGCCCGAATACATCGGCGAGCACATCGACTGTGTGATTGACTGCATTGACAGCGTCATGGCCAAGGCCGCGCTGATCGGCTGGTGCAAGCGGCACAAGGTCACCATCATCAGCACCGGGGGGGCCGGCGGACAGATCGACCCGACGCAGATTCGCGTCGCTGACCTGAACAAGACCTTCAACGACCCGCTGGCTTCACGGGTGCGTTCGACCTTGCGCCGTGATTATGGCTTTTCCCGCACGGTCACCCGTAACTACAGCGTGCCTTGCGTGTTCTCTACCGAACAGTTGCGCTACCCCAAAGGCGACGGCAGCGTCTGCCTGCAGAAAAGTTTTGTTGGTGAAGGCGTCAAGCTCGACTGCTCGGGTGGCTTTGGCGCAGTGATGATGGTGACGGCGACCTTCGGCATGGTCGCCGCCAGCAAAGCGGTGGAAAAGCTGGTGGCCGGCGCCCGTCGGCCAGCCGAGCGCAAAGCTCAGGTGCCCGCGGCCAGCTGAGCCATGCGCTGCAGCACGGCGTTCAAGCCGTTGCTGCGCGAGGGCGAGAGCTGGCGGCCGAGGCCCAGCTGGTTGAACCAGCCGGGCAGGTCAAGTTGCTGCAGTTCGGTGCTCGACAGGCCCTCTACCCGAATCAGCAACAGCGCCAGCAAACCACGAATGATCCGCGCATCGCTGGCACCTTTGAAACGCCACTGACCGTCCTGTTGTTCGGCCACCAACCAGACCTGGCTTTCACAGCCATGCACGCGGTTGGCTTCGGATTTTTCTGCCTCGCTCAGGGGCGTCAGGCGCTCACCCCATTGCATCAGCAAGCGTGCCCGTTGCTCCCAGCCCGCAGCCTGTTCGAAGCTGCTGAGCGCGTTCTGGGCGTTAACCGGCAGGCTCATCGCAGCAGCTCCAGGGCTTGATCCAGCGCCTCGAAGAAGCGTTGCAGGTCGTCGGAATCGTTGTACAGGGCCAGGGAAACCCGAATCGCGCCGTCCAGCCCGAAGCTTTTCAGCAGCGGCATGGCGCAATGGTGCCCGGCGCGCACGGCGATCCCCTGTTCAGTCAGCAGGTGGGCGAGGTCGGCATTGTGCACGCCTTCGACCACGAAACTGGCCAGGGCAAGTTGCGGTTGGCCCAGCAAGCGAATGCCTTCGCGATCATTGAGGCCGCGCAACAGGCTGCGGTGCAAGCCCGCTTCGTGCTCGGCAACTGCGTTCGAATCGAGCGCGGCGAGGTAGTCGAGGGTCGCGCCCAGGCCGATCACGCTGGCGATTGGCGGGGTACCAGCCTCGAACCCAAGGGGCGCCGGGCGGAAACTGGCGTTGTGGTAGTCGGCCACCTGAACCATCTCGCCACCGAATTGCCAGTGGCGCAGGCGTGCCAGCGCCTCGCTGCGGCCGTAGAGCACGCCCACACCGTCCGGGCCATACAGTTTGTGGCTGGAGAACACGTAGAAGTCGCATTCCAGCTGTCGCATGTCCTGGCGACCATGCACTACGCCCTGGGCGCCGTCGACCACGGTCAGAGCACCTTGGGCATTTGCATGGGCCAGCAACGGCGCCAGCGGTTGCCAGGCGCCCAGCACGTTGGACAACTGGCTGACCGCCAGCAGGCGGGTGCGCGGGCCAATCAACTGCAGGGCAATCTCAAGGTCGATCAAGCCGCGGTTGTCCAGCGGCAGAATCACCAGCCTGAGCTGGCGGCGCTGGGCCAATTGCTGCCAGGGCAGCAGGTTGGCGTGGTGCTCCAGGGCGCTGATGGCGATTTCATCACCGGCTTCGAACAGCCCTTCAAGACCATAAGCCAGCAAGTTCAAGGCCGAGGTTGCACCATGGGTGAAGATGATCTGTTGGGTGTCAGCGGCATTCAACCAGCTGGCGACCTTTTCCCGGCTGCGTTCGAAGGCCTGGGTAGCCAGCGCGCCGGGAAGGTGTTGGGCACGGTGCACATTGGCGGCGCCGTGGCCGTAATAATGGCTCAAGGCATCGAGCAGAAGTTGCGGTTTTTGCGTGGTAGCAGCGTTGTCCAGGTAGGTCTGGTGCTGGCGTTGCAGAGCGGCGATGGCTGGAAAGTCAGCGCGCCACGGGGAGGGCTGGAACATGATGATCGGACCTGAATATCGGGCCTGGCGTTAGGCCAGACCCGATGGTACCACTTAGTTGTGGGCGTGCAGCGCTTCGTTCAACTCGATCGCCGACTTGTGGGTCTTGCATTCCACCGCGCCGTTCAGCGAGTTACGACGGAACAGCAGATCGGTCTGACCAGCCAGGTCGCGGGCCTTGACGACCTTGACCAGTTGGTTGTTCTCGTCCAGCAGGTTCACCTTGGTGCCAGCAGTGATGTACAGGCCGGCTTCGACGGTGTTGCGGTCGCCCAGCGGAATGCCGATACCGGCGTTGGCGCCGATCAGGCAGCCTTCGCCTACCTTGATGACGATGTTGCCGCCACCGGACAGGGTGCCCATGGTCGAGCAACCGCCGCCCAGGTCCGAGCCCTTGCCGACGAACACGCCAGCCGAGACGCGGCCTTCGATCATGCCAGGGCCTTCGGTGCCCGCGTTAAAGTTGACGAAGCCTTCGTGCATGATGGTGGTGCCTTCGCCGATGTAGGCACCCAGGCGCACGCGGGCGCTGTCGGCGATACGCACGCCGGCAGGTACGACGTAGTCGGTCATTTTCGGGAACTTGTCCACCGAGAACACTTCCAGCAGCTCGCCCTTCAGGCGCGCTTCCAGTTGCTGCTCGGCCAGTTCAGCCAGGTCGACTGCGCCCTGGCTGGTCCAGGCCACGTTTGGCAGCAGCGGGAAGATGCCGGCCAGGCTCAGGCCGTGCGGCTTGACCAGGCGATGCGAGAGCAGGTGCAGCTTCAGATAGGCTTCCGGCGTGGAGCTCAGGGCGGCGTCTTCGGCCAGCAGGGTGGCGACCAGCGGCTTGTTGCTCTCGGCCAGGCGCGTCAGCAGGGCGGCCTGGGCGGCGTCGACACCCTTGAGGGCATCAGCCAGCTGAGCGGCTTGGGCGTTGCTGAAGGCGATGGCCTGGTTGCCACCTTGGTAACCCAGTACCGGAGTGACTGCCGCGACCAGTTCGGCGCTCGGGTTGATCAGCGGTTGCGCGTAGAAAACTTCCAGCCAGGCGCCTTGGCGGTTCTGGGTGCCGACACCGAAGGCCAGACTGAACAGTGTAGTGGACATGCAGTTACCTCTTGCGAATTTGAATGAAAGCGTGACGCCGCGTTATTGCAGGGCGGCTGCGTACAGGTCCGGCTTGAAGCCGACCAGGGTCCGCTCGCCGAGGTCGAGCACCGGGCGTTTGATCATCGACGGTTGGGCCAGCATCAGTTCGATGGCCCTGGCCTGGTCGAGGTCGGCCTTCTGGACGTCTTCGAGCTTGCGGAAAGTGGTGCCGGCACGATTGAGTACAGTTTCCCAGCCGTGCTCGTTGCACCAGCGGGTCAGGCTCGCACGGTCGATGCCTTGGGTCTTGTAGTCGTGAAAGTCGTAGCCCAGGCCTTTGTCTTCCAGCCAGGTACGGGCTTTCTTCATGGTGTCACAGGCCTTGATTCC
This sequence comes from Pseudomonas sp., assembly GCA_050739855.1. Lineage (GTDB taxonomy): Bacteria > Pseudomonadota > Gammaproteobacteria > Pseudomonadales > Pseudomonadaceae > Aquipseudomonas. The sequence continues at coordinate 7,647 of JBOICD010000054.1, read as the reverse complement.
ATAAAGGTGCAATGGCGTGTCGCGGTTGGTCATGTCTTGCCCCTCCTGGGAAAAAATGGTGAAGGATTATGCCATGGTCAACCGGTTGGGGTTGGCCTTGCCATGGCACTTTGTAGCATTGTGTTACAGGTTTCGGCAGCCTCTGCGACTTTTGTGCAGCGGTGCGTCAGCAGCCTGAACGGCTACTATGTCGTTTCAATGGCAATGTCCAGCATGGGCAGAAGGTGCGCCGTTGACTGTTTGAATTGATAGGAACACGCCGAATGCAATCAGCCTACACCGTTCTCATCCTGCTGATGCTGGTGAGTGTCTCCAAACTTGTCGGCCGGGTGATCCCGCTGCCGTTGCCGCTGGTGCAGATCGCCGCCGGGGCCTTGCTGGCCTGGCCGACACTGGGACTGCACGTGGCCCTGGATCCGGAATTGTTTCTGTTTCTGTTCTTGCCGCCGTTGCTCTTTGCCGACGGCTGGCGCATGCCCAAGCGCGACCTCTGGCGCTTGCGCGGTCCGATCCTGACCCTGGCGGTGGGGCTGGTTCTGTTCACCGTGGTCGGTGCCGGATACTTCATTCACTGGATCCTGCCGAGCATCCCATTGCCGGTGGCTTTTGCCCTGGCCGCCGTGCTGTCGCCAACCGATGCTGTAGCGGTGTCGGCGATTACCCAGGATCGTCTGCCAACGCCCTTGATGCATATGCTGCAGGGGGAAGCGTTGATGAACGATGCTAGCGGTCTGGTGACCTTCAAGTTTGCCCTGGTAGCCGCTATTACCGGTGCGTTCTCGCTGGCTGAAGCGAGTGTCACGTTCGTCCTGGTGGCGCTCGGTGGTCTGGCCATCGGTGTGGCCCTGAGCTGGCTGGTAGGGCGCCTGCGCACGTGGATGATCGCCCGTGGCTGGGACGACCCGGCCACCCATGTGGTGTTCATGTTGCTGCTGCCGTTTGCCGCCTATGTACTGGCTGAGCGCCTCGGGGCCTCCGGGATCCTCTCGGCGGTGGCTGCCGGCATGATGCAGAGCTGGCTCGACCTGCTGCCACGCCAGACCAGTACCCGCCTGCTCAATCGCAGTGTCTGGTCGTTGCTGGAATTCAGCTTCAATGGCCTGATCTTCCTGCTGCTGGGCCTGCAACTGCCCGACATCATTAAAGCGGTCACCAGTCACGAAGCGTCGTTGTGGCCGACCCTGCTGTGGCGATGCCTGGATGTGGTGGCGATCTTTGCGGTACTGGTGGTGTTGCGTTTCGTCTGGGTGCAGAGCATCTGGCGCTTGATCGGGGTGATCCGCCGCTGGCGCGGCAAGGAAGACCTGGTGCTGGTGCCCAACGCCCGTTCCTGCTGGCTGCTGACCATCGGCGGAGTGCGTGGGGCGGTGACCCTGGCGGGTGTCATGTCGGTGCCTTTGTTGATCAGTGCGGGTAAGGCCTTCCCGGAGCGCGATCTGCTGATCTTCATTGCTGCCGGGGTGATCCTGTTATCGCTGGTGTCGGCCTGCATAGCCTTGCCACTACTGCTGCGCGGCGTGACAAAAAGCCCTGACGACACCTTGCGCCAAGAGGCCAAGGAAACCTGGCGACGGACGGCGGAAGCGGCTATCCATGCCCTGGAAGCCGAGGACCTGGCTGAGCCGGGTATGCCCCAGGATGCAGCCCAGGCGGCATTGGCGGCGGAACTCAAGGCGCGGCTGATGGCCGAGTACCGGCATCAACTGGACAGTTTCAACGACAGCGCAGAAGCCCAGGCCCTGGCCGAGCAGATGGACCAGCTGGAGCGACGCCTGCGTTTGCGTGCCTTACGCGCCCAGCGCCTGGAGCTGTACAAGCTGCACCGGCATCATCAGGTGGGCGATGATGTGGTGCGTCAGGTGCTGGGTGAGCTGGACATGAGTGAGGCGAATCTGGGGCAGGTCAGGTAGTTCATTCAGTCATGGGGATAGGCCATGCGCATGAACGCCTTGTCCTTCTCGCTGATCTGGCTGTTGATACCCACCTCCCAGTCGCCCTGTGTCAGCGTCTGGAGCACGGGGTAGTGCATGATCGAGTGCCTGTCATAAGGCATTTTGCGCAGGCTGCTGTTATCGATCCTGGCCAACACATTCTCATCGACCGTGGCCTTGTCGATACCCTTGCTGGCGTAATGTTCGTAGACCTTGGGGATATCCCAGGGAATATTCGCGTCAGGGTGCTGGTGTTCGTGCTCTGCACCCAGGGCATGGCCAAACTCGTGGATGACCGTGCGTTCAAAGCTCTCCATATCAGGCGTTACGCCCAGCACCATGGAGGCTCCGGCGCTGGTCAGGGCATCGGTTCCGTACACTGAATAATTCAGTTCAGGTGTGCCACCGGTGTAGATCTTGATCTCGCTGTCGTCATCGTCGTCTGCGACCAGCTCGAAGCTCAGGTTGACGTAAGGCAGCCACTGGCATGCAGCCGCATAGATGGCCTGCTTGAGGGCCGCTTCGGGTTCGTTGACGAAGGTAATGCGCAAGGTACGGCCCGGCGACCAGAACTTGTCGAAGTAGCCAATGGAGCGTTTTCGGCGATTGCTCTGCCCCTTGCTTGCAGCATTTGCGGGGTTTTCACCCAGCGCCGCTTCGTAGGACAGCTGAGGGTCGGGATGGCGTGGGCAATGGCAGATCATGAGCTCGGTCATGGGCAAACTCTCTTGAAGGATGGAAACCGGAGTATTCGCATCGGGAGGGTCTGCCGGGCACTAGATATGTAGTGTGTGCCGCATTGCTTAACCTGAGGGGGCGACACCGTGGCGGCACGGTGTCGCGGGCCTATCAGCGCGACAGGAACGCGCGAATGCGCTCAGCCGCCTCGACGCACTCGGCCAGAGGAGCCACCAGTGCCATGCGCACCCGCCCGGCACCCGGGTTGACGCCATCCACTTCACGGGACAGGTATGAACCTGGCACCACGGTCACATGCTGTGTTTCGAACAGGCCGCGGCAGAACTCGGCATCATCGCCGGGGACCTTGGCCCACAGGTAGAAACCGCCGTCCGGACGCTGAACATCAAGCACCGGCGCCAGAATCTCCAGTACCGCATCGAACTTCTCGCGGTACAGGTCACGGTTGGCCAGCACGTGTTCTTCGTCGTTCCAGGCGGCAATGCTCGCCAGTTGGGTCTGCACCGGCATGGCGCAGCCGTGGTAGGTGCGATAGAGCAGGAACGGCTTGATGATTTCAGCATCACCGGCGACGAAGCCCGAACGCAGACCCGGCAGGTTGGAGCGCTTGGACAGGCTATGGAACACCACGCAACGCTTGAAGTCGCTGCGCCCCAGCTCAACACAGGCGCTGAGCAGGCCCGGTGGCGGGCTTTGCTCGTCGAAGTAGAGTTCGCTGTAGCACTCGTCGGCGGCAATCACGAAATCGTATTGGTCAGCCAGGGCAATGAGCTTTTTCAGGGTTTCCATCGGCACCAGCGCGCCGGTGGGGTTGCCCGGGGAGCAGATGAACAGGATCTGGCAACGTTTCCAGGTCTCGGCCGAGACGGCATCGAAGTCCGGATTGAAGCCGTTGCTGTCCAGGCACGGCAGGTAGTGCGGGGTGGCACCGGCCAGCAGGGCTGCACCTTCATAAATCTGGTAGAACGGGTTGGGGCTGATGACCAGGCCATCGGCGCTACGGTTGACCACGGCCTGGGTGAAGGCGAACAGTGCTTCACGGGTGCCATTGACCGGCAGTACGTGTTTGTCGGCATCCAGCCAGCCACTTGGCACACCAAAACGACGCTCGCACCAGCGGGTGATGGCCTGACGCAGGGTCGGCAGGCCGACGGTGGTCGGGTACACGGCCATCTGCTGGAGGTTGTCGGCCAGGGCCTGGGCGACGAACGCCGGCGATTCATGCTTGGGCTCACCGATCGACAGGGCAATGGCGCGTTTGTCGGCGGCAGGCTGGACGCTGCCGAGCAAGGCGCGAAGTTTCTCGAACGGGTAGGGCTGAAGCTGAAGCAAATCGGTGTTCATCGGCGCTGGGTCTCGTCAAACGTTAAATGGTCAGGCGGGAAACGGTTGTCGCAGTGGCCTGGTCGACGCGCAATTGCTCGACGATGGCATCCTGCAGGCGGCTGCACAGCTGTGGGTCGGACAGCGGTTGGTTGTCGGCATCGGTGATGAAGAACACGTCTTCGACCCGCTCGCCGAGGGTGGCAATCTTGGCATTCTGCAGAGACAGGTCGAACTCCAGGAAGATCTTGCCGATCCGCGCCAGCAGGCCCGGGCGGTCGGGAGCGCTGAGTTCGAGGATGGTTACCGGTCGCTGGGCGTCGTTGTGAATGGTCACCTGCGGGGCAAAGGTAAAGTGCTTGAGCTGGCGCGGTACACGACGTTTGATGATGGTCGGGTAATCGTCCGGGTTGCGCAGGGCGTCAGTCAGACCGTCGCGGATCTCTTTGACCCGTTGCGGGTTGTCGCCGATCGAGCCGCCGTCATTATCGAGCACGATGTAGGTGTCGAGGGTGAACTGGCTGCTGGAGGTGATGATTCGCGCGTCATGGATGTTCAGGTTGAGCTGGTCCATGGCTGCCACGGTCACAGCGAAGAAGTCGTGCTGGTCAGGCGCATAGATGAAGATCTGCGTGCCGCCTTCGAATTCGCGCTGGGTGGTTTCCTTGATCAGTACCAGCGGGCCGCCATCGGCCGGTTGCTGGAGGATCGCGTTGCTGTGCCAGGCCACGTCGGCGGCGGTGTGGCGCAGGAAGTAGTCGTCACCCAGTTGCGCCCAGAGTTGCTCGACGTCGTCCGGGTCGGTACCTTCGCGGATCAGGATGTCCAGTGCCGCGCTCTGGGTCTGGCGGATCTGCTCTTCGCGGTCCAGCGGGTTTTCCAGGCCGCGGCGCAGGGCGCGTTTGGTTTCGGTGTAGAGCTGGCGCAACAGGCTGGCGCGCCAGGAGTTCCACAGGCTCGGGTTGGTGGCGTTGATGTCGGCCACGGTCAGTACGTAGAGGTAGTCCAGGCGGGTCTCGTCGCCCATCTGCTGGGCGAAGTGGTGGATCACCTGCGGGTCGGAAAGGTCCTTGCGCTGGGCGGTGGTCGACATCACCAGATGATTCTGCACCAGCCAGACAACCAGACGGCTGTCCCAGATCGGCAACTGGTGACGCAGGCAAAACGCCTGGGCATCCACGGCGCCGAGCTCCGAGTGGTCGCCCTGACGGCCTTTGCCGATGTCGTGATACAGGCCGGCCAGGTAGATCAGCTCGGGTTTGGGCAGGCGGCCCATGAGCTTGCTGGCCAGCGGGAATTTCTCCGACACCGGGGTGTACTGCAGTTTGCGCAGGTGCTTGATCAGGTTCAGGGTGTGGGCATCGACGGTGTAGATATGGAACAGGTCGTGCTGCATCTGCCCGACGATCAGGCCGAATTCCGGCAGGTAGCGCCCCAGGATGCCGTAGCGGTTCATGCGCCGCAGGTTGCGATGGATGCCGATTTCACACTTGAACAGCTCGATAAACAGGCTGGTATTGCGGATATCGTTGCGAAAATCGTCGTCGATCAGGTGCCGGTGTTCACGCAGCAGGCGAATGGTATCGGCGCGCACACCTTTGATTTCCGGGTGCTGGGCCATCAACACGAAGATTTCCAGCATGGCGAACGGGGTGCGCTTGAAGACGTTCGTGCGTACCGCCTCGATGTAGCCGTCATGCAGCTGGAAGCGCGCATTGAGCGGCTGGGTGCTGCCGCTGTCGTCGTCGAGGATGATCTCTTCGAAGTGCTGGATGATCAGGTCACTGAGCTCGGCGATGCTCATCACCACCCGGTAGTACTGCTGCATGAACTGTTCGATGGCCCGCTTGGGGTTGTCATCGCTGAAGCCAAGCAGGGCGGCAATACTGCGCTGGTGATCGAACAGCAGGCGGTCTTCGGCGCGGCCGGCGAGCATGTGCAGGGCATAGCGGACCTTCCACAGGAACTCCTGGGAGGAGGCCAGCAGGGCGTTTTCGCTCTCCAGCAGGAAGCCTTCGCCCGCCAGGGCGTGCAGGTTCAGGGTGCCGTACTGGCGACGGGCGATCCACAGTACCGTCTGGATGTCGCGCAGGCCGCCGGGTGAGCCTTTGACGTTGGGCTCAAGGTTGTATTCGGTGTCGTTGTACTTGTGGTGCCGGGCCTTTTGCTCAGCGCGTTTGGCCAGGAAGAACTCCTTGCTCGGCCACATGTGTTCGGTGCTGGTGACCTCCAGCATGCGCTGGCGCAGGCGCTCGGGGCCGGCAATGGTGCGGCTTTCCATCAGGTTGGTGACTACCGTCAGGTCGGCGCGCGCCTGTTCGGCGCACTCATCGATCGAGCGCACGCTCTGGCCCACTTCCAGGCCAATGTCCCAGAGCAGGGTCAGGAAGCGCTCGATCGAGTCGCGAAACACTTCGTGATCGGCGCTGTCGAGCAGAATCAGCAGGTCGATGTCGGAGTAGGGGTGCAACTCGCCACGGCCATAGCCGCCGGTCGCCACCAGGGCGATATCGGCTTCATCGCTCCAGTCGAACTGGTTCCAGGCCTGCTGCAGGATGTTGTCGACGAACCAGGCGCGGTCCTCGATCAGCCGGCGGATCTCGCGGCCGTCGCGAAAGCGTTTGTCGAGCACCTCGCCAGCCTGGCGGATGGCCTTTTTAAAGGCCGCGATAGGGCTAGCCTTGAGGGCCCGTTCCGCCTGGAACTGGCCGCGGTCGAACAGTTCGGGATCCACCTGGGGCATCGAGTCACTTTCCTGTGTGAATCAGGCTGACATACGGGGAATGGTGTCGTCTTTACGCAGGGTGAAGATCTCATAACCCGTCGCGGTTACCACCAGGGTGTGTTCCCACTGCGCCGAGAGCTTGCGGTCCTTGGTGATGGCGGTCCAGCCGTCGCCCAGCACTTTGGTGTCGGCGCGGCCCTGGTTGATCATCGGCTCGATGGTGAAGGTCATGCCTTCCTTGAGCTCCATGCCGGTGCCGGCACGGCCGTAGTGCAGGATCTGCGGCTCTTCGTGGAACACTTTGCCGATGCCATGACCGCAGAACTCGCGGACCACCGAGAAACCATTCTTTTCTGCGTGTTTCTGGATCACTTCACCGATATCGCCCAGGCGGCAGCCCGGCTTGACCAGTTCAATGGCCTTGTACATGCATTCCTGGGTGACCTGGGACAGGCGCTCGGCCCAGACCGGTACATTGCCGACGTGGAACATGCGGCTGGTGTCGCCGTGGTAGCCGTCCTTGATGACGGTTACGTCGATGTTCAGGGTGTCGCCATCCTTGAGCGGCTTGTCGCCCGGGATGCCGTGGCAGACCACGTGGTTGACCGAAGTGCAGATCGACTTGGGAAAACCCTTGTAGTTGAGCGGTGCCGGGATCGCCTTCTGGACGTTGACGATGTAGTCGTGGCACAGGCGGTCGAGCGCTTCGGTGGTGACGCCGGGCTTGACGTGCTCTTCGATCATCTCCAGGACTTCGGCGGCCAGGCGGCCGGCGATGCGCATCTTTTCGATGTCTTCGGCGGTTTTGATGGTGACGGTCATTGCAGGCTCTCTACGGCGCATTGATGCGCAAATATTCTGAGGAAAGGCTGGATTCTACCAGAGCGGCGCCCGCTCAGGCGGCTATGGCTGTGATACAGCCTTTATATAGAGGCATTCTGGCGCGATTAACGTTGCGGTGCAAAAGCC
>JBOICD010000053.1:0-12118 GCA_050739855.1 Pseudomonas sp. | reverse complement strand
GTGGGAGCGGGCTTGCCCCGCGATTGCATTCAACTACTGATCATCAAAATAGCGCTCATGCCAGTCCACCAGCGGCTGCGGCGAGTTGAGCTTCTGCCCGTAGATCACCGAGTAGGACAGCACGTTCTGCACATACTGACGGGTCTCATCAAACGGAATCGACTCCACCCAGACATCGAAGCTCAGGTGGTCGGCGCCACGCAGCCATTGCCGCACACGGCCCGGGCCTGCGTTATAGGCGGCCGAAGCCAGTACCCGGTTGCCGTTGAACTGACTGTGCACCTGGCTCAGATACGCCGCACCGAGCTGGATGTTCTTGTCCGGGTTGAATACCTGGGCCGGGGAGGCCAGCGGAATGCTGAACTTGCGCGCAGTCTCCTTGGCCGTGGCCGGCATCAGTTGCATCAGGCCGCTGGCGCCAACGCTGGAGCGGGCGTCCTCCATGAACGCACTTTCCTGGCGAGTGATGGCGAACACCCAGCTCGAGTGCAGGCCACGCACCTTGGCTTCCCGCACCAGCGTATCGCGGTGGGCCATCGGGAAACGGATATCCAGGTCGTCCCAGTATTGCGCCTGGCTGATGGTGCGGATCGCCGGGAAGTACCAGCGCATGTCGTAGGCCAGGCGCGCCTGGGCGACCATTTCGTCGCGGTTGAAGTGACGGCTGACGTGGTACCACTCACGGCGGCCATCGACAATCTTGCCGCGGGCATGGAACTCCAGGGCGCGACGGATGCCCGGTGTGTTGCGCACCTTGTTCATCACCGCCTGGCTCAGCACCAGCGGTTTGTTGTTCAGCTGATACGGGGTTTTCGCCCGGTCGGCGGCGAGGAAGCCATAGAAATCACGCTCGCGCGCCACGGTTTTGTACAGCAGCGGGATCTGCGGGTTCTGTGGCTGCGCCAGTTCAAGGCTGCGCGCTTGCCAGTAACGCCAGCGGTTGCTGCTGGCCAGGTCGTGGGGCAGGCGCTTGGTCAGTTCATAGGCGTCTTCCCAGCGACCCAGGCGCAGCAACAGGCGCAGACGCCATTCGGTCACGGTGTTGTCGCGCAGCTCGGGGTCGTAGCGGGTCATCAGGTCCAGGGCCCGCGGGTCGTAGCGGCGGGCCAGGGTCAGGCCGATTTCGCGGGCGATGGCGACTTTCTCGTCGCGGGAGAAGTGCATGCGATTGGCGTAGTCGTCCAGCAGGCTCATGGCCCGCTCCGGGTCCTGGCGCGCCAGGCGGCGCAGGCCCAGGCTGACCACGTCGGACATGGCCTCGTTGACCGGTACGAAACGTCCAGGCTGGTTCAACAGCTGTGGTTTCTGTGCCACGTCAACCAGCAATCGACCCTGAGGGGCGAGGGTGGTGAGGGTTTTGGTCAGGCTGTTGGCCAAGGCATAGTTGCGCGCCTGGGCGGCCAGCTTGGTGCGCTGCCAGCGCTTCTGCTCGCTGAGCCGGCCTTCGGCAGCCCAACGGTCGAACAAGGCGTCACAGGCGGCGGGCTGGGACTTGCCCACCAGCCAGAGTTTTTCTGCCGAGGCATAGCCTTCGGCACGCTGGCCCTGAATCAGCTGGCGCTGGCCATTGAGGCAATCGAGTTCGGTGAAGTTCAGCTTCGGGTCGTAGTAACGGCTGAAGGTCTCCCACTCGCCGCGCTCGGCCAGCCAGCGCAACCAGCGCAATTTCATCCAGTTGGCCTGGGGCAGGTCGCCATGGGCGGCGAGGAATTTTTCGATCTCGGCATTGCTGGCGGTTTTCAGGCGCGCGGTCAGCTCGTCGTAGGCCAGGTAAGGCGTCAGCGGATAGTCGCTCAACGCTTGCGCGTAACGCAGGTAGGGGCCCTTGTCACCCTTGGCCAGGGCGCGTTTGGCCTCGTCATAGTACTGGCGCTGCACGGTGATGTCGGTGGCCTGGGCGACGCTGGCTGCAGAGGCCGAGAGAAGCAGGCAGGAAACTAGATTTAACAGGCGGCTGCGCATGAGACTTCCGGGCAGTTTGACCATGAAAAGTGACGGCGAAGCCAGCACTGTTGGGATTACGTTGCTTAAGCTTAGCCGTTTGCCGTAGGCGGATGAAAGCATTGTGCTTGTATCCAGTTGTAATCACACGGCCTGTCGTCGGATCTGTCTGGTGGCGCGCCTGCTTAATGTGAAACGGGCCCAAGTCGGGTAGAATGCGCGCCCGGTTTTTGGAGAAGATCATGACCCTGCTCAAATTAAGCGATGTGTCCCTTGCGTTCGGCGCCATGCCGTTGTTGGACAAGGTGTCCTGGCAGATCGCCCGTGGTGAGCGGGTGTGCATCATCGGCCGCAACGGTACAGGCAAGTCAAGCATGCTGCGCCTGGTCAAGGGTGACCAGAAGCCTGATGAAGGCGATGTCTGGCGCGCGCCTGGGCTGAAGATCGGCGAGTTGCCGCAGGAACTGCCGGTCGCAGACGGACGCACGGTGTTCGACGTAGTGGCTGAAGGTCTCGACGGTGTCGGCGCCTTGCTGGCCGAGTACCACCACCTGAGCCAGAACATCCATACCGATGCCGACCTGGAAAAGCTCATGCACGTCCAGCACGATCTGGAAGCGCGTGACGGCTGGCGTCTGCAGCAACTGGTCGACAGCACCCTGAGCCGTCTGCAACTGCCAGCCGACAAGACCCTGGCCGAACTCTCGGGTGGCTGGCGCCGCCGCGTGCTGCTGGCCCAGGCGCTGGTGTCCGAGCCCGATCTGCTGCTGCTCGACGAACCGACCAACCACCTGGACATCGGCGCGATCGCCTGGCTTGAAGATGCACTCAGCGGCTTCGGCGGCGCCGTGCTGTTCATCACCCACGACCGCTCCTTCCTGCAAAACCTGGCCACGCGCATTCTCGAACTGGACCGCGGTGGCCTGATCGACTGGAACGGCGACTACGCCAGCTTCCTGGTGCACAAGGAAGCCGCGCTGGCCGCCGAAGAAACCGCCAACGCGCTGTTTGACAAGAAGCTGGCCCAGGAAGAAGTGTGGATCCGTCAGGGCATCAAGGCCCGGCGTACCCGTAACGAAGGCCGCGTGCGCGCCCTCAAGGCCCTGCGCGTTGAGCGTAGCGAGCGCCGTGAGCGTCAGGGCAAGGCCAATATCATGCTCGACGTTGCGGAGAAATCCGGCAAGCAGGTCATGGTCCTGGAAAACGTCAGCTTCAGCCATCCGGGCGGCCCGCAGCTGGTCAAGGACTTCTCCATGGTCCTGCAGCGCGAAGACCGCATCGGGCTGCTCGGCGCCAACGGTACCGGCAAGACTACCTTGCTCAAACTGATGCTTGGCGGTCTTGAGCCTACCAGCGGCAAAATCGAGTCCGGCACGCGCCTGGAAGTGGCCTATTTCGACCAGCTGCGCCATCAGCTGGACCTGGAAAAGACCGTGATCGACAACCTTGCCGAAGGTCGCGACTTCATCGAGATCGACGGCCAGAACCGTCACGTGCTGAGCTACCTGGGCGACTTCCTGTTCAGCCCGCAGCGTGCCCGCACGCCGGTCAAGGCGTTGTCCGGTGGTGAGCGCGCGCGGTTGCTGCTGGCCAAACTGTTCAGCAAGCCGGCCAACCTGCTGGTGCTCGACGAGCCGACCAACGACCTCGACGTGGAAACCCTCGAACTGCTCGAAGAAGTGCTCTCGGCGTTCAAGGGCACCGTGCTGATGGTCAGCCACGACCGGGCCTTCCTCGACAACGTGGTCACCAGCACCCTGGTCTTTGAGGGCGAGGGCAAGGTGCGCGAGTACGTCGGTGGTTACCAGGACTGGATTCGTCAGGGCGGCTCGCCAAAATTGCTGGGCGTTACCGAGAGCAAGTCGGGCAAGTCAGAGTTGAACACGGCGGTGGTAGAAGCTGTTGCTCCGGCGCCTGTTGCAGTGGCGGCAGCCGAGGCACCGAAGAAAAAGCTCAGCTACAAGCTGCAACGCGAACTGGAAGCCTTGCCGGGCCAGATCGACGAGCTGGAGCAGAAGATGGCGGCGGTGCAGGAAGAAATTTCCAATCCAGCCTTCTATCAGCGCCCGATCGACCAGACATCCGCCGTGCTGGCACGTCTGGAGCAGTTGCAGGGCGAGCTCGATGTTCTGGTAGAGCGCTGGGCCGAACTCGACAGCTAAGGGCAGGGGCCCGGCGCAGGCTGCGCCGGGCTAGCCTGGTTATTCTTTTTTCTGCAGGCGTACAGCAAGCACATCGCAAGGCGCGCCGTGCAGCACGTCGTTGGCGGTGGAGCCCAGCAGCAGTGCCAGGCCATGACGACCGTGGCTGCCGACCACGATCAGGTCGCAAGCATTCTCCTTGGCCAGCTGGTGGATCTCCTGGCGGGGTTGGCCATAGGTCAGATGCGAATCGCCGCGCTTGATGTCGGGATATTTGACGAACAGACGGTCCATACGCTCTTTGGCCTGGTCGAACTGTTGTTGTTGCAGCTGTGACAGGTCCATCGGCACATCACCACCAAATGCCATCGCCATAGGCTCGACGATATGCACCAGAGAGACCTTGGTTTGTGTCGGCTCGGACAGTGTCATGGCGCGCTTGATGACCGGATCGCATTCTTCGGTCAGGTCGACGGCAACCAGAATATGTTCGTAGGGCATGAGAGGCTCTCCTGACAGTCGCGATAGTTCAAGTATGGTCGGTTTCAGGCTGATCGCTCAGAACATCGGCTAACCAGCTCATTTGCAACGCTTTATGGGAACAACAGATATGACGGTCTGGGTAGTGGTGTCAATCCTTGCGCTGATTCTCAGCCCCTTGGCCTGGTTGCGTCCTTCGCGTAACCAGAGTGGCCGCATGGCCCTGCGTATGGAAGCCCGGCGCATGGGCTTGACCATGCAGCTGGCGCCTCAGCAGTGGCCGCACTGGCTGCCCAACGAGCCGCCAAGCCCCTGCGCGCAGTACGTACGGCCGCGGCGCCAGGGCAGGGTAGACAGCTGGAGTTACTGGCAAACCACGCCGGGCACCTGGCTCAACCAATGGCGGGAACCGTGTGCCGATCCTGTGCTTGCAGAACATTTTGCCCGCTTGCCTGAAAGCGTCTACAAGGTCGAAGCCGGCCCGCAGATGGTTGCCCTTTATTGGGGAGAGCGAGGTGAAACGGCTGTATTGCAGGATATTGCCGCGGTGCTGAAAGCCCTGGCCTGATCACGCTCAATAAAAAGCCCGATATACGCATCGGGCAGGCGGGCCAGGCAGGCCGGTCTAAGTCTTGATTCCCTCCCAGTGTAGCCGACTCCCGGTGGGAGCGAGCTTACCTCGCGATACGATTTTCCCGACAAAACTGAATCGCGGGGCAAGCCCGCTCCCACCGGAATCATCCTGTGTTGATCCTGTGCATGCGTGTGTAAGCCTTTGTCCACTATCGTTGGCGTGAATACGCATCAATCACCGAAGCCGGTGTTTGCCCGTGATCAGCAGAAAGTGACCGCAAAGTCGCGTTTTCACGCCGCTTCCGGGTATTTGACAACGGCGATATTTTCGTTGAATGTGTGCATACCCAAATCAAACGGGCGTATGAATTGAGCGTTTGTATGTCAGAAGGCTCTTACAGAATCCCGACTATCGCGCTGACGGGTGTGCCTGGCGCAAGGATTCGGCAAATCACGGCCAACGGCCGGCCGGGTCCTTCACCAGCGTTCGGCGTGTACAGTTCAGCTTCCATATCGTGGAGATCAGTTGATGATTTACGAAGGTAAAGCCATCACGGTTAAGGCTCTTGAAAGCGGCATCGTCGAACTGAAGTTCGACCTCAAGGGTGAGTCCGTCAACAAGTTCAACCGTCTTACCCTGAACGAATTGCGTCAGGCCGTAGACACCATCAAGGCCGACGCCTCGATCAAAGGCGTGATTGTCAGCAGTGGCAAGGACGTGTTCATCGTCGGCGCGGATATCACTGAGTTTGTCGATAACTTCAAGCTGCCTGAGGCCGAACTGGTCGCCGGCAACCTGGAAGCCAACCGGATTTTCAGCGACTTCGAAGACCTGGCCGTGCCGACCGTTGCCGCGATCAACGGCATCGCCCTGGGCGGCGGTCTGGAAATGTGCCTGGCTGCCGACTACCGGGTGATGTCCAGCAACGCCAAGATCGGCCTGCCGGAAGTCAAGCTGGGTATCTACCCGGGCTTTGGCGGTACCGTGCGCCTGCCGCGCATCATCGGTGCCGATAACGCCATCGAGTGGATTGCCGCGGGCAAGGAAAACCGTGCTGAAGACGCCCTGAAAGTCGGTGCCGTCGATGCCGTGGTAGCCCCAGAGCTGCTGCAGGCCGCAGCGCTGGACCTGATCAAGCGCGCCATCAGCGGCGAATTCGATCACAAGGCCAAGCGTCAGCCCAAGCTTGAGAAGCTCAAGCTCAACGCCATCGAGCAGATGATGTCGTTCGAAACCGCCAAAGGTTTCGTTGCCGGTCAAGCAGGCCCGAACTACCCGGCGCCGGTTGAAGCGATCAAGAGCATCCAGAAGGCGGCCAACTTCGGTCGTGACAAAGCCCTGGAAGTCGAAGCCGCCGGCTTCGTCAAACTGGCCAAGACCTCGGTTGCCGAGAGCCTGATCGGTCTGTTCCTCAACGACCAGGAACTCAAGCGCAAAGCCAAGGCCCACGACGAAATCGCTCATGACGTGAAGCAGGCCGCCGTACTCGGCGCCGGCATCATGGGTGGCGGCATCGCTTACCAGTCGGCGGTCAAGGGCACCCCGATCCTGATGAAGGACATCAACGAAGGCGCCATTGCGCTGGGCTTGAACGAAGCCTCCAAGCTGCTCGGCAAGCGCGTTGAAAAAGGCCGCCTGACCCCGGCGAAAATGGCTGAAGCGCTGAACGCGATTCGTCCGACCCTGTCCTATGGCGACTTCGCCAACGTCGATATCGTCGTTGAAGCTGTGGTCGAGAACCCGAAGGTCAAGCAAGCGGTACTGGCTGAAGTCGAAGGCCAGGTGAAGGAAGACGCCATCCTCGCTTCCAACACCTCGACCATCTCCATCAACCTGCTGGCCAAGGCCCTCAAGCGTCCGGAAAACTTTGTCGGCATGCACTTCTTCAACCCGGTGCACATGATGCCGCTGGTCGAAGTCATCCGTGGTGAGAAGTCCAGCGATGTGGCGGTTGCCACCACCGTTGCCTACGCCAAGAAGATGGGCAAGAACCCGATCGTGGTCAACGATTGCCCGGGCTTTTTGGTCAACCGCGTGCTGTTCCCGTACTTCGGCGGTTTCGCCAAGCTGGTCAGCGCTGGTGTCGACTTCGTGCGCATCGACAAGGTCATGGAAAAATTCGGCTGGCCGATGGGCCCGGCCTACCTGATGGACGTGGTCGGTATCGACACCGGCCACCACGGTCGTGACGTCATGGCCGAAGGCTTTCCGGACCGCATGAAGGACGACCGTCGTTCGGCCGTCGATGCGCTCTACGAAGCCAACCGCCTGGGCCAGAAGAACGGCAAGGGCTTCTACGCCTACGAGACCGACAAGCGCGGCAAGCCGAAGAAAGTCGCCGACGCGGCCGTCCTCGAAGTGCTCAAGCCGGTCGTCTACGAGCAGCGTGAAGTCACTGACGAAGACATCATCAACTGGATGATGGTCCCGCTGTGCCTGGAAACCGTTCGTTGCCTGGAAGACGGTATCGTTGAAACCGCTGCCGAAGCCGACATGGGTCTGGTCTACGGTATCGGTTTCCCTCCGTTCCGCGGCGGTGCGCTGCGTTACATCGATTCGATCGGTGTAGCCGAATTCGTTGCCCTGGCAGACAAGTACGCCGATCTGGGTCCGCTGTATCACCCCACCGCGAAGCTGCGTGAAATGGCCCAAAACGGCCAGAGCTTCTTCGGTTAAGCGCCCAACGATAGAGAGCGAGAGAATATATGAGCCTGAATCCAAGAGACGTGGTGATTGTCGACTTCGGTCGCACGCCGATGGGCCGCTCCAAGGGTGGCATGCACCGCAATACCCGCGCCGAAGACATGTCCGCGCACCTGATCAGCAAGGTGCTGGAGCGCAACACCAAGGTCGACCCTAACGAAGTTGAGGACGTCATCTGGGGCTGCGTCAACCAGACCCTGGAGCAGGGCTGGAACATCGCCCGCATGGCGTCGTTGATGACCCAGATCCCTCACACGGCGGCCGGCCAGACCGTCAGCCGTCTGTGTGGCTCGTCCATGAGCGCCCTGCACACCGCAGCGCAGGCGATCATGACCGGCAACGGCGACGTGTTCGTCGTCGGTGGCGTCGAGCACATGGGCCACGTCAGCATGATGCACGGTGTCGATCCGAACCCGCACATGTCGCTGTACGCCGCCAAGGCCTCGGGCATGATGGGCCTGACTGCCGAAATGCTCGGCAAGATGCATGGCATCAGCCGTGAGCAGCAGGACCTGTTCGGCCTGCGTTCGCACCAGCTCGCCCACAAGGCGACGGTCGAAGGCAAGTTCAAGGATGAAATCATCCCGATGCAGGGCTACGACGAGAACGGCTTCCTCAAGGTCTTCGACTACGACGAAACCATTCGCCCGGACACCACCCTGGAAAGCCTGGCGGCCTTGAAGCCGGCTTTCAACCCTAAAGGGGGTACCGTGACTGCCGGTACGTCGTCGCAGATCACTGACGGCGCTTCGTGCATGATTGTCATGTCGGCTCAACGTGCTCAAGACCTGGGCATCCAGCCGCTGGCGGTGATCCGTTCCATGGCGGTGGCCGGTGTCGACCCGGCGATCATGGGCTACGGCCCGGTGCCGGCAACGCAGAAAGCGCTCAAGCGTGCTGGCCTGAGCATTGCCGATATCGACTTCTTCGAGCTCAACGAAGCTTTCGCCGCACAGGCCTTGCCAGTGCTGAAAGATCTGAAAGTGCTCGACAAGATGGATGAGAAGGTTAACCTGCACGGCGGCGCCATCGCCCTGGGCCATCCTTTCGGTTGCTCTGGTGCGCGGATTTCCGGCACTCTGCTCAATGTCATGAAGCAGAATGGCGGGACCTTCGGCGTTTCGACCATGTGCGTCGGCCTGGGCCAAGGTATCACCACCGTCTTCGAACGCGTTTAAGCGTTTCGCTGATGGAAACCGGGGCCTGGTGCCCCGGTTTTTGTTTTTGCAGGATTTTTTTTCAAGAGGGCGAGCAACATGCAGATACAACCAGGCGTATACCGGCATTACAAGGGGCCTGAGTATCGTGTGTTCGGCACGGCGCGCCATTCCGAAACCGAGGAGTGGGTGGTGTTCTACCAGGCCCTGTACGGCGAATTCGGCCTTTGGGTTCGACCCCTTTCGATGTTTATGGAGTCGGTCGAGGTTGACGGCGAGCAAGTGCCGCGCTTTGCTTTGGTCAAGGCTGAAGCCGAGCTGTTTTCCCGGCCAGATGCCGAGGGTGGCTAACGCCTCGCGCTTGACCTCACTCTGTTGCCACTATATATAGCGGTGCCGCGTCAGGTACCTGCCGTGTTTTTATTTTCAGTATTCAGGAATTTTCCGATCCATGGGCAAATCGCTGGTCATTGTGGAATCCCCGGCTAAGGCCAAGACCATCAACAAGTACCTGGGCAACCAGTACGTGGTGAAGTCGAGTATCGGCCATATCCGAGACCTGCCCACCAGCGGTTCGGCCAGCGCCAGCAAGGAGCCAGCCGCCAAGCGCGGCAAGGCCGCCGCCGGCGAAGCGCCAGCCCTGTCGCCGAAAGAAAAGGCGCGCAAGCAACTGGTCGCGCGCATGGGAGTCGATCCGGACCACGGCTGGAAAGCCAAGTACGAGATCCTTCCGGGCAAGGAAAAGGTCATCGAAGAACTGCGTCGTCTGGCCAAAGATGCCGACACCATCTATCTCGCAACCGACTTGGATCGCGAGGGGGAAGCCATTGCCTGGCACCTGCGCGAAGCCATCGGTGGGGACGACAGCCGCTACAAGCGTGTGGTGTTCAACGAAATCACCAAGAAAGC
The DNA here is from genome assembly GCA_050739855.1 of Pseudomonas sp. Classification (GTDB taxonomy): domain Bacteria; phylum Pseudomonadota; class Gammaproteobacteria; order Pseudomonadales; family Pseudomonadaceae; genus Aquipseudomonas. Next base: position 2,213 of record JBOICD010000053.1, on the reverse strand, counting down.
CATCCAGGAAGCGTTCTCGCAGCCGGGCGAGCTGGATATCGATCGGGTCAACGCCCAGCAGGCCCGCCGCTTCCTTGATCGCGTGGTGGGTTACATGGTCTCGCCACTGCTGTGGCAAAAGATCGCTCGCGGCCTGTCTGCCGGTCGTGTGCAATCGGTGGCCGTGAAGCTGGTCGTCGAGCGTGAGCGCGAGATCCGCGCCTTCATCCCGGAAGAATACTGGGAAGTGCATGCTGATCTGGGTACTGCCAAGGACGCCAAGGTGCGTTTCGAAGTGGCGCGGGAGAAGGGCGAAGCTTTCAAGCCGCTCAACGAAGCCCAGGCCATGGCGGCACTGGAGAAGCTCAAGTCTTCCAGCTACACCGTCGCCAAGCGTGAAGATCGCCCGACCAGCAGCAAGCCGTCGGCGCCCTTCATTACCTCCACCCTGCAGCAGGCCGCGAGCAATCGCCTGGGCTTCGGGGTGAAGAAGACCATGATGATGGCCCAGCGTCTGTACGAAGCCGGCTACATCACGTATATGCGTACCGACTCGACCAATCTTTCGGTCGATGCGGTGGAAATGGCCCGCAGCTACATCGAAAGCGAGTTCGGCAAGAAATACCTGCCGGAAGCGCCGATCGTCTACGGCAGCAAAGAGGGTGCCCAGGAGGCGCACGAAGCGATTCGTCCTTCCGACGTCAACACCCACCCGACCAAGCTCAGTGGCATGGAGCGTGATGCCGAGCGCCTATATGAGCTGATCTGGCGCCAGTTCCTGGCCTGCCAGATGCCACCGGCGCAGTACCTGTCGACCACCGTCAGCGTCACCGCAGGCGACTTCGAGCTGCGCGCCAAGGGCCGTATCCTCAAGTTCGACGGCTACACCCGGGTCCTGCCGCAACAGAGCAAGCCGGGCGATGATGACGTGCTGCCGGAGATGAACCAGGGCGAAGTACTCAAGTTGATCCAGCTTGATCCGAGCCAGCACTTCACCAAACCGCCTGCGCGGTTCTCCGAAGCCAGCCTGGTCAAGGAAATGGAAAAGCGCGGCATTGGCCGTCCTTCCACCTACGCGGCGATCATCTCGACCATTCAGGATCGCGGCTACGTGACCCTGCACAACCGTCGTTTCTATTCCGAGAAGATGGGCGACATCGTCACCGAACGTCTGTCTGAGAGCTTCTCCAACCTGATGGACTACGGCTTCACCGCCGGTATGGAAGAGAACCTCGACGACGTGGCTCAGGGCGAACGCGACTGGAAAAATGTGCTGGACGAGTTCTACGGCGATTTCAGCAACAAGCTGAAGCTGGCCGAGGATGGCGAGAAGGGCATGCGTGCCAACCAGCCGACCCTGACCAACATTGCGTGCAAGGATTGCGCTCGGCCGATGATGATCCGTACTGCATCCACTGGCGTTTTCCTTGGTTGCTCGGGCTACAGCCTGCCACCCAAAGAGCGTTGCAAGGCCACCGTGAACCTGGTGCCGGGCGATGAAATCGCGGCCGACGACGAGGGTGAATCGGAATCGCGCGTGCTGCTCAACAAGCACCGTTGCCCGATCTGCTCCACGGCGATGGATGCCTACCTGCTTGATGAGAAGCGCAAGCTGCACATCTGCGGTAACAACCCTGATTGCACCGGCTACGAGATCGAAGAAGGCAACTACCGCATCAAAGGCTACGAAGGGCCGAGCCTGGAGTGCGACAAGTGCGGTAGCGAAATGCAGCTCAAGACCGGTCGTTTCGGTAAGTTCTTCGGCTGCACCAACGCCGAGTGCAAGAACACCCGCAAGCTGCTCAAGAGCGGCGAAGCGGCGCCGCCGAAGATGGATGCGGTGAAGATGCCGGAGCTCAAGTGCGAAAAGGTCAACGACACCTACGTGCTGCGTGATGGTGCTTCGGGGTTGTTCCTGGCGGCCAGCCAGTTCCCGAAAAACCGTGAGACGCGTGCGCCGCTGGTGCTTGAGATCATTCCGCATAAAGACGAAATCGATCCGAAGTACCACTTCCTCTGCGAAGCGCCGAAGAAGGACCCTGACGGTCGTCCGGCGGTGATCCGCTACAGCCGCAAGACCAAGGAGCAGTACGTGCAGACCGAAGTCGAGGGCAAGCCGACTGGCTGGCGTGCGTTCTACGACGGTAATGCCTGGAAGGTTGAAGACAAGCGCTGATCAATCTTTATTGATCAAATCGCGGGGCAAGCCCGCTCCCACAGGGATCTCTTAATCC
>JBOICD010000052.1:0-12120 GCA_050739855.1 Pseudomonas sp. | reverse complement strand
GTGTACAAACACCTGCTCACCGGGGTCTCGTTCATGCTGCCGATGGTGGTGGCGGGCGGTTTGCTGATCGCCTTGTCCTTCGTGTTCGGGATTGAGGCCTTCAAGGAGCCCGGCACCTTGCCGGCCGCGCTGATGCAGATCGGTGGCGAAGCGGCGTTCAAACTGATGGTGCCATTGCTCGCCGGTTACATCGCCTACTCGATTGCCGACCGTCCCGGGCTGGCGCCGGGGATGATCGGTGGCTTGCTGGCCAGTACCCTCGGCGCCGGGTTTATCGGTGGCATCGTCGCCGGTTTTCTTGCCGGTTACAGCGCCAAGGCGATCAGCCGCTGGGTGTGTTTGCCCAACAGCCTGGAGGCCCTCAAGCCGATCCTGATCATTCCGTTGCTGGCCAGCCTGTTCACCGGCCTGGTGATGATTTATGTGGTCGGCAAGCCGGTGGCCGGGATGCTCGAAGGGCTGACGCATTTTCTCGACAGCATGGGCACCACCAACGCGATCCTTCTCGGTGTGCTGCTCGGCGGGATGATGTGCGTTGACCTCGGCGGGCCGATCAACAAGGCTGCCTATGCCTTCTCGGTGGGCCTGCTGGCGTCGCAGAGCTATGCACCGATGGCCGCGACCATGGCTGCCGGGATGGTGCCGCCGATTGGCCTGGGCATCGCCAGTTTCATTGCCCGGCGCAAGTTTGCCCAAAGCGAGCGCGAAGCTGGCAAGGCTGCCTTTGTGCTGGGCTTGTGCTTCATCTCGGAGGGGGCGATTCCGTTTGCTGCCAAGGATCCGCTGCGGGTGATTCCGGCGAGTATCGCCGGTGGTGCGTTGACCGGCGCACTGTCGATGTACTTCGGCTGCAAGCTGATGGCGCCGCATGGCGGGCTGTTCGTCATGCTGATTCCCAACGCCATCAACCACGCGGTGCTGTACCTGCTGGCGATTCTGGCCGGTAGCCTGCTGACGGCGCTGGTCTACGCCGTGCTCAAGCGCAGTGAAGTGGTGGAACTGGCGGTACAGCCGGTCAAGGCCTGATCAGGGGAGGATAGCTGTCTGGTGGGAGCGGGCTTGCCCCGCGATTCGATGTGGCTGACAGTCCGCAATCGCGGGGCAAGCCCGCTCCCACCGAGGTCGCGATCTACCGGTACCTGGGGTGTTTCTTGCGCAGGGGCACCAGCAGCTCGCCCAGGCCGTTGTGGTCGATCTCGTGCATCAGTGCCAGCAAACCACCCAGCTCACCCTTGGGAAAGCCCTGGCGGGCAAACCAGGCCAGGTAATGGCCGGGCAGGTCGGCGATCAGCCGCCCCTGGTACTTGCCAAAGGGCATTTCGCGGGTGACCAGCAGTTTGAGTGACTCAGGATTCATGCAATGTGATTCTGGACGGGAAGCTTTGACCATACAGGCAATCGGCTTGAAGGCCAATCGAACATGGGGCGTTGTTCACACCCTAACTCGCGGTTTCCACCCGGTTGCGGCCGTTGTGTTTGGCGCGGTAGAGCGCGTCGTCGGCACTGCCCAGCAAGGTCGGCAGATCGTGCTCGGCATCTGGCGTGTAACAGCCGATGCCGATACTCACCGTTACCGGCTGGGTGTCATTGCCGAACGGCGGTAGCGTCTCGACGCTGCGGCGAATGCGTTCAGCCAGCACCTGTGCGCCATGCCGTTCGGTCTCGGGCAAGACCACCAGAAACTCCTCGCCACCGTAGCGCGCCACCAGATCGGCCGGGCGGCGAATGCTGCGGGCAATGGTCGCCGCTACCTTGCGCAAGGCTTCGTCCCCGCCCTGGTGACCATGGCGTTCGTTGAAGGCCTTGAAGTGATCGACATCCACCATCAGCACCGCCAGCGGGCGGTGGTTGCGTTGGGCCCGTGACCATTCCCGGCGCAGCACCTGATCGAGCTGGCGGCGGTTGGCAAGGCCGGTGAGACTGTCGGTGGCGGCCAGTTCCGCCAGGTCTTGCTCGGCGCAGTGGCGGCGGCGCAGTTCGCGGCCCAGCAGCAAGGTCAGCCAGAGGATGCCGATGCACAGCACCCCGGTTGCGCAACTGACCAGCAAGGCCGTGCGCCGCCAGGACTCGAAGACTTCATCGCCCGAACGTGCCACTACGACGATCAATGGCAGATCGGCAACCCGGGCAAAGGTATACAAGCGTGACTTGCCGTTGGTTGCGGAGTAGCCGCTGAAGCTGCCATTGCCATCGGCCAGCAAGCGTTTGAAATTGGGTCGGTCGGCGAAGTTGGCACCGATCGGCGTGTCATCCGGGGTACTCGACTGACGGGCCAGCAGAACGCCGTTGGTGTTTATCAGGTTGATGCTGCTGTCACTGCCGATATCCAGACGCTTGAACAGATCGGTGAAGTACGACAGGCGCAGGGCGCCGGCGGCCACCCCGGCAAACTCGCCGTTGGGGCCATCAATACGTCGGCTGAAGCTGATGCACCAGTCGAGGTTGCCCAGGCGTGCCTTGAACGGCGGGCTGATCACCAGCTCCGTGCTGGCATTCTGGCGATGGGCCTGGAATACCTCGCTGTCGGCAAAATTGGCTTGGCGAGGAATCACGCTGGTGGAGTCGGCAACCACATTGCCCTGGGCGTCGAGCCAGAGGATGTGGCTTCGCACCGGCGTAGTGAACGCCTGATTGAACAAGACCTGTTGGCGCAGTTCGGCGGGTAGCGCGCGCAGTTGCGGCTGCTTCACCGCCCAGATCAAGCCGCGCAGGGACAGGTCATAGAGTTCGACGTTACGCACGATGTCGCTTTCGATCAGCTGGACGATATTGCTCGCCGAACGGGTGGCGCTCTGTTCGATGTTGCTGCGCTCGCGCATCACCAGGTAGCTGACGATGGCAACGATGGCGAGCACCGCAAGGCAACTGCCCAGGTTCAGGATCAGCTCCGGATGAGACTTGTACAGGGCGGATCGCTGGGATCGGGAGGGCAAAGTCATGGTCGCTGCAGCCGAAGACCGTCAGAAGAGTCGCGGCGTGGTTACGCGGCGGCGCGGTATTCTAGGGGCCACAGGATTGTCGAACAAGAACTTTGCTAGCGAACCGACGGAAAGAGCTGGCTAGCGCGCCAGCTCTCATTCGCGCAGAGGTCAGAAGATGTTCAGCGGGTAGTCGACAATCACCCGGTATTCGTCGACGTCGTTATCGATCTGCGAGTAACCCTGGCTGCCACGGTGGCTGGCCCAGCGCAGCAGGACCGAGAGGTCCTTGAGGGTGCCTTGCTGGAACACGTACTGCAGGTCGATATCGCGCTCCCAGTGACGGGCGTTCTCGCCATCGGCGTTGTACCACTTCTTGCCGTAGCCGACGCTGTTGGGGTCAACCTTGGTCAGGTCCAGTTCACCGCTCGAGTAGGAGACGATCGAGGTCAGGCCGGGAATACCCTGGCCGGTGAAGTCGTAGGCATATTTGAGCTTCCACGAGCGCTCGTTGGGGCCGTTGAAGTCCGAATAGATCTGCGAGTTGTCCAGGTAGATGCTGTCGCCCTGGTTGATGTAGTCGAACGGGGTGTTGCCATTGACCCGCTGGTACACCGCGGTGAGGCTGTTGTAGCCGACATTCACGCTGAAGTGCAGGCTGTAGGTGTTGTTGTCGATGTTGCCGAGCAGCGCCTGGCCGGTGTCCTGGGTGTGGTAGTAGTGCAGGCCCGGGTTGAGGCTGACCAGGTCGTTGACCTTGTAGGTGTAGTCGAGGTCGAAGTAGTACTGGTTCCAGATGTCCTTGAGCTCAGAGGCGTACAGGCTCGAGGTCAGGTTCGGCACGCCGCTCCAGGCCATGCCGGCCCAGTTCAGGTGACGGCTCTCGCGATCATCCGGCAAGGCGCCGTAGTAGGTGTCGATACGACGGTGGCCGCTCTGGTTGTAGGGCTTGGTGAAGCTGGCCTGGCCGGCTTCGAGCATCAGGCCTTCGAAGCTGTTGTTGGTCAGGCTGACGCCGCGGAAGGTCTGCGGCAGCATGCGTGACTCACCGCCAGCGATCACTGGGTTGGTCAGAAACAGGTCACCGGCCTTGAGTTCGGTGTCGAAGGCCTTGAGTTTCACGGCGGCACCGGCGCTTGAGAAGGAATCGTGGGCCTTGCCCGGCTCGTCATCGCCCTGGGTGTTGATTGGCAGGATGCTGGTGCCGGAGGTGCCGGCGCCGCCATCGAGTTTCAGGCCAAGCATGCCATGTACATCCAGGCCGAAACCGACGGTGCCGGGGGTGTAGCCCGATTCGAACTTACCGAGAAAACCCTGTCCCCATTCCCGATTGTCATGCACGCCGCGATCCAGCTGATTGCGGTTGAGGTAGTAGTTGCGGGCATGCACGTTGAGGCTGGAGCCTTCGATAAAGCCTTCGGCCTGTTCCTCGTTGGCCTGGGCGTTGAAGGGGATCGTTGCAGCCAGTGCAACGAACAGGGGGGTGAAGCGTAAAGCAGTGTTCACCGGGGTGGACTCCTTGAGGTGAAAGTAAGGCAATTTCCATTGTGCGAAACTTGATCTTTTTATGAGCAAACGAGCCAGCTGGCTGGCACTTTTCGACACACGAAAAAAAAGCCGCTGATCATCAGCGGCTTTGAAAGACAACCGCACAGGCGCTCAAGTCACCTGTGCGATTATCCAAGGAGTCGAAGGGAGAAACGGCGTGTTGATCAGCTCTCGGCTGCGTCACTCGAATAAACCTTGGAAGCGGTCTGTTCTGCGGGCTTTGACGCTTGATCGGACTGCGCGGCGAAGGCCTCGCGAGCCTGCTCGTGGACGACAGCCAGCTCGGCATTGCGAGCGATGAACGCCTGGGATTCCTCGGCCATGGCCAGAGGGGACAATAACAGGGAAGACAGGACGAATACGCTGGCAACACCCATACTGTTGGACATTTGTAACAGCCTTCTTGCGGTGCAAGTGTTAAGTAGGTCCGACTAAATTAGTCGGAAACACCGGCAAGAAACAGTGACTTTTCCGAGAAGTACTATTGCGTTAAAGGTAATAGTCGAGGTTCATCGCGGGGCACTGTGGGAGCGGGCTTGCCCCGCGATTCGATGTAGCCGACAGACCGCGATCGCAGGGCAAGCCCGCTCCTACAGAAGTGGGTGATGGCAAATTGCCAATATCCTGAGCTGGATCAATGAATCGGGCCAATTTGTCACTAGAGTCGTACGCCCTGCCGATTCTCCCAATAACAACGAGTGCCTCCGATGAAGAGCAATATGCCTGTGACCGGTCGCAATGTGGACTATCCCGGTGACGCCAATATCCTATCCACCACTGATCTCTCCAGTGTCATCACCTACGCCAATGACGATTTCGTCAAGATCAGCGGCTTCAGTTGTGAAGAACTGATGGGCAGCGCGCACCATATCGTGCGCCATCCGGATATGCCGTCACAAGCATTCGAGCAGATGTGGCAGACGCTCAAACGCGGCCAGTCGTGGATGGGGCTGGTGAAGAACCGTTGCAAGAATGGCGATCACTACTGGGTCAGCGCCTTCGTTTCGCCCATCGCCAGCCAGGGCCATACGGTGGAGTATCAATCGGTACGGACCAAACCCAGCGCCGAGCAAATCGAGGCCGCCGAGCGCTGTTATGCACAGCTGCGCAGTGGGCGCCAGGCCTGGTGGCAGCGCTTGCCGGTACCGGGGCTTGGCTGGCAGCTGTGGGCCGGGGTGACACTTGGGGTGGTGTTGGCCTCGGTGCTCACTCGCTGGTTGCTACCGGTATTGCCCTGGCAAGGCGTACTGGAGGTGCTGCTGGCCAGCGGCTTGAGTGCATTGGTCATCCTTGCCGTGCTCAAGCCGTTTCAGCGCCTGTGTGCCGAAGCCCTGACCATCGCCGATAACCCGTTGAGCCAGCAGCTGTATACCGGCCGACGCGATGGCATCGGCCAGATCGATTTCGCCCTGCGCATGCTCAAGGGCCAGCTCGGTGCGGTGGTCGGGCGCATCGGCGACACTTCCCGACGCCTGGCCGGACACAGCGGCTCGCTGGCGCAATCACTGCAAAGCAGTCACAGCAACAGCCTCGAGCAGCAGGGCGAGGCCGACCAGATCGCTACTGCGATCAACCAGATGGCCGCCAGCGTCGCCCAGGTCGCCAGCAATGCCCAGCAAGCGTCCCAGGCCGCCGATCAGGCCGAAGGTGAAACCCGTGCCGGGCACCAGCTGGTCGACCTCAACCGTAGCGCGATCCAGGAATTGGCCAGCTCGCTGGATGCCGCCACCGAGGTTATCCACACCCTGCAGAACCACAGCAGTGAGATCACCGGGGTCGTGGAGGTTATCCGCGGGATTGCCGAGCAGACCAACCTGCTGGCACTCAACGCCGCTATCGAGGCCGCTCGGGCGGGGGATCAGGGCCGTGGTTTTGCCGTGGTCGCCGACGAGGTGCGCAGCCTGGCGCAGCGTACAGCGCAATCAACCCACGAGATCCAGCGCATGATCAGCGTCCTGCAGGTCGGTGCCCGCGATGCGGTACAGGTGATGCAGCAGAGCAGCGAGCATGCCGGGCACAGCGTCGACCAGGCCAGGCGCGCGGCCAGTGCGCTGGACGGCATCAGCCTGCGGGTCAAACAGATCAGCGAGATGAGTGTGCAGATCGCAGCGGCGGTGGAACAGCAGAGCCAGGTCAGTGAGAGCATCAACTGCAACATCATCAGTATTCGCCAGGCCAGCGAGTCAACGGTGCAGGTCGGTCAGCAGAGCCACCTCAGCGCCAGCGACGTGGCTGCGCTTGCCGAAGACCTGCGGCGCCTGGCTGCCGAGTTCTGGCGGCGCTGCCATTGAGGGTGATCAAAAACCGATGAAGCTGTAGTGCCCGGCCGCTTCGCTGCGGATCCGGGCACCATCGGCCTGCAGTTGTGCACACAGCTGCGGGTCAAGTACGTGCAGGGTCCAGGGCGCGATCTGATCTTCGGTACGGACCTCTTGCAGTGCCTGGGCCAGGGCCTGGGTATCGGGCAGGTAGGCGGTGAAACCGTTGCCCTTCAGGGCGCTGGTGTCGATACCCAGTGCCTGGCAGATGGCGACTTTGCCACGGATATCGTCACGGTCGGCCTGGCGCGAGCGTTCGATCAGCTCGGCCAGGCGCCGGTCGACCAGGTGCTGGCCGTGAATCAACGGTGGGCCGCTTTGCCAGGCTTCGCTGGGGCAGTCCTTGGCTTCGGGGCGCAAGGGAATGTGCGGGTTGATTTCCATCGGATAGATGCGGCACACCAGTGGCCGGATTTCGTAGATGGTGCAGCGGTCGTTGGCATCCAGGTTGCGGCAGCGTTCGGGGTTGAAGGCGGCGAAAGTAATCGCCACATGCGCCTCGGTGCTGCCGCACGGCACCGGCCAGGAACGGCGCAAGGCATGTTCGCGCTGATCGGCGGGCAAGCCCAGGCCGTTGGCCAGGAAGGCTTCGACCAGGACGATCACCTGGCCGCCAGAGCTAGTCCACTGGTGGGCTTCGCTCAGGGTCAGGGGGACGTGGTGGCCGGTGCAGCACTTGCCGCAGCCGGTGCAGTCGAAGCGGATATCGCTGGTTTGTGCAGTATTCAAGGTTTGTGCGTCAGGTTTCTGCGAAGGCTACGGCCCGTGCCGCGACAATCAGGCAGTCGGTAAGCTCCGGCGAGGAGAATTTGGTCAGCACAGCATTGGCCCCGGCAAGCCTGGCTTTTTCGCTGTTCATCGCGCTGTCCAGGGAAGTATGCAATAGAACGTAAAGATGTTTGAAGTCCGGGGTGTCGCGCAGGGTGCGAGTGAAGGCGTAGCCGTCCATTTCGGACATTTCGATATCCGAGACCACCACGTTGATTTCCTGCTCGGTGCCTTGCAGCTCCAGCAGGGTGTTGATCGCATCCTTGGCACTGCGCGCGGTATGGCATTCGATCCCGAGGCTGCGCAGGGTGTGCACCGATTGCTGCAGGGCGACCTGGCTGTCATCGACCACCAGGATATTGGTGGCGGCAAGCACCGCCGCATCATCCGCGCTCAACTCGCTGGTGAGCACTTCGTGAGCAGGCGGGGCGATGCCATGGATGACTTTTTCGATGTCCAGCACCTGCACCAGGGTGTTGTCGACCCGGGTGACACCGGTGATGAACGACTTGCTGCCCGAGCCATAGGGCGGCGGTTTGATGTCGGTGCTCAGGCAATGCACGATCTTGCTCACCGCCTGCACATGCAGGCCCTGCTTGGAGCGGCTGATGTCGGTGACGATCAGGCAGCCGCCCTGGGGATCTTCCAGCGGCCGTTCACCAATGGCGCGGGACAGGTCGATCACCGACAGCGAGTTGCCACGCAGGGTGGCCACGCCTTTGACGTGGGGGTGCGACTCCGGCAGTTTGGTCAGCGGCGGGCAGGGAATGATTTCACTGACCTTGAGCAGGTTGATCGCCATCAGCTTGCCACTGCGCAGAGTGAACAGCAGCAACGACAGCGAGTCCGCGCGAGCATTTTGCGAGGCCATAGGCACCTTCGGGACAGATTGAAATGGGGGAGATGCCGGGTTATCGACCCGCCAGTCCCTGGCTTTAATCGCTTGCTCAAATCAGCGTAGACCCAGGCGCTTGGCCAGGCGACCGAGATTGGCACGGTCCAGGCCCAGTTCGCGGGCGCTGCTGGCCCAATTGTGCTGATGACGCTCAAGACAGGCCTGGATCAGCTGGCGCTGGTAATCATCGAGGGCCTGGCGCAAGTCGCCGCCAGGCAGGGGCACTTCGGCAGGTAGCGGTGCCTGGCTGTGATTGGCCACAGGTTCGACAGGTCTCAGGTCCAGGTCTGCGGCATCCAGGGTCAGAATCTTCGGGCGCTGGCGGTGTTGGCCCAGGGCCTTGAGCGCCGAGCGGCCGATCAGGTGCTCCAGTTCACGCACGTTGCCCGGCCAGTCGTAGGCCAGCAGCGCGGCCTGGGCTTCGGCACTCAGGCGCAGGCTGCCCAGGCCCATGCGTGAGCGATTGTGTTCGAGAAAGTAGCCGCTGAGCAGCAGCACATCGCGCCCGCGTTCGCGCAGCGGCGGCACCAGTAACGGGTAGACACTCAGACGGTGATAGAAGTCGGCGCGATAACGTCCGCTGCGTACTTCATCGGCCAGGTCGCGGTTGGTGGCGGCGATCAGACGTACGTCGACGCGGTGTTCCTGGTCTGAACCCAGTCGCTGCAATTGCCCGCTCTGCAGCACGCGCAGCAGCTTGGCCTGTACGGTCAGCGACAGCTCACCGACTTCGTCGAGAAACAGCGTACCGCCGTTGGCCAGTTCGAATTTGCCGCGACGTTCACCGACGGCGCCGGTAAAGGCGCCGCGCTCGTGGCCAAACAGCTCGCTCTCTACCAGAGTGTCGGGCAAGGCTGCGCAGTTGAGGCTGATCATCGGTTTGTCGGCACGGCTCGAGGTCTGGTGGATGGCCTGGGCCACCAGCTCCTTGCCGACCCCGGTTTCGCCGGTGATCAGCACCGTCAGGTCGCTGCTGCCGACCAGCTGGATTTCCTCCAGCAGGCGTTTATGCGTTTTACTCTGACCGATCAGTTCCTTGTGTTGCTGGCCGCTGGCCTGGCGATACACCTCGGCGCGTTCGTGCTCATCCTCGGCACGCAACGCCAGGCGCTCGATGCGTTCGGCGACGTTGACCGTGGCTTCTGCCAGGCTGGCGAAGGCTTGCAGGGCATCGAGCTCGACCTGCTGGAACTGCTCCGGGTCCAGGGCATCGAGGGTGATCAGGCCCCAGGGCTGCTCATCGACGAACAGCGGGCAGCCCATGCAGTCGTGGACTTCCAGGTGCTGGTGCAGGCCTTCGACCAGGCCGTCGTAAGGGTCGGGCAGTTCGCTGTCGCTGGCAAAACGGGTGGGCGCGCTGTTACTGAGAATGGCCTCGAAGCGCGGATGCTCGTTGACCTTGAAGCGCCGCCCGAGGGTGTCGGTACTCAAGCCATCGACCGCCAGCGGCACCAGCCAGTCACCGTCCAGACGCAGCAGCGCGGCAGCGTCGCAGGGCAACAGGCTGCGCATGGCTTCGAGCAGGCGTCGGTAGCGCTCGCGCTCGGGCAGGTCGCGGGCCAGGTCGCTGACCAGCGGCAGCAGGGCGGTGAGCAGGGATTTTGCGGTCATAAAGACTCCTGTTGGTCTTATTGACTATATCGCATGCATGGTCTTTATGACTCTATAAATTATAAGTAATTGATTTATAAGAATTTTAAAGTTGGCATGGAAACTGAATTAGCCAAAGCATTCATCAAGAAGCCACAGGCTCAGGAGTCATCCATGCTCAATGCCCAGGATCGTGCGATCGTCAAAGCCACTGTTCCCCTGCTGGAAAGCGGCGGTGAGGCGCTGACCACTCACTTCTACAAGCTGATGCTCAGCGAATACCCAGAGGTGCGTCCGCTGTTCAACCAGGCGCACCAGGCCAGCGGCGACCAGCCTCGGGCCCTGGCCAACGGTGTACTGATGTATGCCCGGCACATCGACCAGCTCGAACAGCTCGGGGGCCTGGTCGGCCAGATCATCAACAAGCATGTGGCCTTGCAGATCCTTCCGGAACATTACCCGATCGTCGGTAGCTGTCTGCTGCGGGCCATCGAAGAAGTGCTCGGCAAGGAAATCGCCACCCCTGAAGTGATTGCTGCCTGGGGCGCCGCTTACCAGCAACTGGCCGATATCCTCATCGGTGCCGAAGCTGACATCTATGCCCAGAAAGCAGCCGCTCCTGGTGGCTGGCGTGGTGCGCGCGACTTCAAACTGGTGCAGCGCGTCGACGAAAGCAGCGAGATCGTTTCCTTCTACTTCGCTCCGCTCGATGGTGGCGCGATTCTCAGCGCCGAACCCGGTCAGTACATCGGCCTGCAGCTGTTCATCGACGGCGTGGAACAGCGCCGCAACTATTCGCTGTCGGCCCTGAGCAATGCCGGTCAGTACCGCATCAGCGTCAAGCGTGAGGCCGGTGGCAAGGTTTCCAGCTACCTGCACGAGCAACTGGCCGTGGGCGACACCATCAAGCTGTTCCCGCCATCGGGCGAGTTCACCTTGAGCGCCAGCGACAAGCCGCTGGTGCTGATCAGCGGCGGCGTCGGCATCACCCCGACCCTGCCGATGCTGGAAGCGGCGCTGGAAAGCGGTCGTCTGGTGCACTTTATCCACTGCGCACGCAACGGTGCGGTGCACGCGTTCCGCGACTGGGTCGATGGCCTGGCGGCGCGTCACCCGCAGGTCAAACGCTTCTACTGCTATGCCGAAGACGATGGTGTCAGTGAACCTGCCGATGCCGTTGGCCTGCTGACTGCCGACCAGCTGAACGAATGGCTGCCCCAGGAGCGTGACCTGGATGCCTACTTCCTCGGCCCGAAAGGCTTCATGGCCACGGTCAAGGGGCACCTCAAGGGCCTGGGCGTTCCTGAAAAGCAGAGCCGCTACGAGTTCTTCGGCCCGGCTTCGGCGCTGGAATAACACGGTTTTTCCACCTTACGGTTGAAAGCACAGGGCACCGCCAGCGATGGCTGTGCCCTGCGGCGTTTGGTCGCCTTCTCAAACACAGCGCCTGGCCTTTTTACTGCATGCAGAAAAAGCGTCATGCGTGTGGCGCATCATTCCCCCAGCCGTATCAAGGAAAGCGAAATCGTGAACATCAAATGGGCAGACAAACTGCGCAAAGGCCTGCATGGCTCGGCTGACTCGCTGGGCAACCTCTGCGTCGAGGCATTTCACTACCTGGCCCTGTTTGGCATCGGTGCGATCACCGCCTATGCCGCTGTGGTGACCTTCATCGATATGCTCGGCAAGGGTGGTATCAGCGTCGATGACATCCTGCTGCTGTTTATCTACCTCGAGCTGGGGGCGATGGTGGGGATCTACTTCAAGACCAACCACATGCCGATCCGTTTCCTGCTCTATGTGGCGATCACCGCACTGACGCGTCTGCTGATCGGCGATGTCTCGCACCACAAGGCGCCGGATGTCGGCTTGTTGTATGTGTGTGGCGGCATCCTGTTGCTGGCGTTCGCGATTCTGGTGGTGCGTTACGCCTCTTACCAGTACCCGTCGACCAAGGCTATCGATGCGAGTGGCAAGGAGATCGAGGAGAGTAAGTAACGCACTGGGGCTGCTTGAAACCCGGTGGGAGCGGGCTTGCCCCGCGATGCGATGCGACAGACATACAGCAATCGCGGGGCAGGCC
>JBOICD010000051.1:0-12454 GCA_050739855.1 Pseudomonas sp. | reverse complement strand
AACTAGTCTATTTCGCTATAAAAAAACCTTTATGCTGGCTGCCATCCGATCACGGGCACGTTGGGCGTTTAGGTAAATTATGGATGTAGGTTCATTCGGCTTCACCATTGCAGGCCTCATCGTAGGATTCATCGTCGGCATGACCGGCGTCGGCGGCGGTTCATTGATGACCCCGATCCTGCTCTGGTTCGGCATCAGCCCGGCCACCGCAGTGGGCACTGACCTGCTGTACGCCGCCATTACCAAAGCCAGCGGCGTCTGGGTCCACAGCAAGAACAAAAACATCGACTGGAAAATCACCGGCTGGCTGACCTTGGGCAGCGTCCCTGCCGCCGCTGCAACCCTGTGGTTCCTCAGCACCCTGGACACCGACACCCAGGCCGCCAATACCGTGATAAAACAAGGCCTGGCCGTCGTCCTGGTGCTCACCGCCCTGGCCATCCTGTTCAAAAGCAAACTGCAAGCTTTCGCCAGCAAACACGCTGGCGACCGCTATCACCTGAGCGGTACCAGCCTCAACCTGCTGACCGTGGTCACTGGCGTCATTCTCGGTGTCATGGTCTCGCTGACCTCCATCGGCGCGGGCGCCCTGGGTACTGTGGCCCTGTTCCTGCTCTACCCCTACCTGGTCACCCGGCGCCTGGTCGGCACCGAAATCGCACACGCAGTGCCCTTGACCCTGGTCGCTGGCCTGGGCCACGCCAGCATGGGCAACATGGACTGGTCGTTGCTGGGTTACCTGCTGCTGGGCTCGCTGCCGGGTATCTACCTGGGCAGCCACCTGACCGGACGCATTTCCGACAGCGTCCTGCGTCCGTGCCTGGCCGGCATGCTGCTGATGATCGGTTACAAGTTGGCGTTCTGAAGACCAGCAGCCAAGCACTTAACTATCGGCTCAGGCCCAGGATGCGCACTCGAAAATACCCATCCTGGGCAATGTATTCTGCAGCGGCTTTCGGCATACTGCCGTCCTTGCAACGGCGTGTGCGCAGAGGTCCTGGTGTCTACCCTACCCTCCAGACTGATCTTCCTTCCCGGCGCCTCCGGCAACACCGAGTTCTGGCACCCGGCAGCACAATGCCTTGTCTACCCTGCGGCACAACTGCACATCGGCTGGCCCGGCTTCGGCCCCACACCCCCGGATCCAAGCGTACAAAGCATGGACGACCTGGTAACCCGTCTGCTGCCCGCCATCGACCAGCCGACTGCGCTGATCGCGCAATCGATGGGCGGTATCGTTGCGGTGTGCGCCGCACTGCAAAGGCCTGAGCGAATAACGCACCTGGTGCTGAGCGCCACCTCTGGCGGGGTCAACATGCCCGCCTTTGGCGCACAGGACTGGCGTCCGGAGTTCACCGCTGAGTATCCGAGCTTACCGCGCTGGTTCATCGATGATCACAGCGACCTCAGCGACCGCCTGGCCGAGCTGCAGATGCCTGTGCTGTTGCTTTGGGGGGACAATGATCCAATCAGTCCGGTTGAGGTCGGTGAACACCTTGCCCGTCTGCTGCCCTGCACAACACTGCAAGTTTTGCCAGGAGCAGGCCATGATTTGGGTTTTAGCCATGCGCGCAAGGTGGCCGGGTTGATTGATCGTCATTTGCTTGGCTCGCGGTTTCACGACCGCCAGCAAAGCAACTGACAGGCGGATGCCTCGCAGTTCGACAGAATGTCGGCCTAATGCGACAGATCCCGAGCACCAATGCTAGCCACTACTGCATCAACATCCGTAAATCCACGTTCTGAACCCTCCCGCCGCTTCAGCGTGGCGCCGATGATGGATTGGGCATAGGCTTCTCAAAGGCCTTTATTCGCAAGGCCTACAGGCTAAGCTAATAATCTCCGTACCATTTTTGTACCACTCGCCTCCAATCCGGGCCACGGTTGAGGTCGGTTATCGGCCAGAAGCGGATGCCCGTCCCCAGTGAATCCACAATTCAAACCGGTTATTTGAATATGCTCCGTTAGCAGCCCTCGTAGGCAGGTCATTGCCTGATGCCACCCTCGCGAAAATGGATACCGCTTTGTGGAAGCAATCGGATAATCGGAAGACCGCCTATTGGTCATGGATAAAAGACGAGTGGTCGAGAGGCCTCTACCATGGGTGATCACCGAGACGAGACGGCGGCTCAGGCAGCACAAGAAAGGGGGCATTCGTCCGGGTGGTGTGAACTTCACCCTCATCCTCGGTCACATGTAGTCCTTATCAAGCGAACCCCAGCAGAGGAACAGCCTTATGAAATTGGCCTCAGTTGTCAGCGCCGTAATTTCTAGTCTCGCGCCTAGCGTATTCGCCCAGAACGGACTGCCAGAACCCGGCGCGAGCGTCGCCGCCGTGGACTATCACTACGGAATGGAAATTGATGTCCAGAAGGTGCTGCAACGCACCGACACGTCCCAGAAGACCGGTGTGGTACCAGTGACGCTGGTCTATGAAGACAGCAAAGGTGAGTTGCACAAGATCCGTTTCCTCGAATGGGGCGGAAGTACCGCGAGCACCACCAGCATCAGCTGATCAGCCTTTTCGATAGGGGGACAGGACTTGAACATCCCGGCGCAGTTCTTGCGCAGCCAAAGGTCTTCAAACAGGCGATGGACTCACCCTCTCCCCCTGCTTCTCGGACGAAGACATCCAGCGCTTTGCGCAAATTTCCCAAGACTGCAAACCGGTGCATTTCAATGCCCGATTCTCTGAAGCCCGCCACTTCAGAGAGCCGGTTTCCCAGGGTCTGTTGACGCCAAGCCTGGTGACCGAGGTCGGCGGTCGGAGGAGCAGGTTGCTGGCCTGACACCTATGCATGATGCCCTGCTACCAGGCATCACTCCCCGTCCAGTACATCGATGATAGGGCAAGCGGCCCCGCCGTCGCCTACATCGCATTTCTGCACCAGTGCGCCTAGCACATCCCGCATTGCGGCAAGGTCGGCCATCTTTTGCTCGATCAGGGCCAGCTTGCCCACGGCCAGTGCCCGAGTCTCGCTACAAGTGCAGGCCGCATCAAGTGTCAGCAGTGCGCCCACCTCATCCAGCGTGAATCCCAGCGCCTGCGCCCTCTTAATGAAGCGCAGCCGTTTGACCTGCTCCGGTAGATAGCGCCGATAACCGCCGAGCGGCTTTGGCGGCTCATCCAGCAAGCCGCGTCGCTGGTAATAACGAATAGTCTCGATGTTCACCCCGGCCGCTTGCGCCAACTTGCCGATACTCAGCCCTGTCACCATCACACTCCCCTTGATTCTGTACCTAGGTACGGAGTGTAGAGTGACTCTAGGTTAGATCGGTTCAATGGAGAAGACGATGGCTCAACAAATCGGCAAAGGCTCGCTGATCGCAGGCGCATTGGCCGCTATCATTGCGTCGGTGTGTTGCGTCGGGCCACTAGTACTGTTGGCGCTCGGCGTCAGCGGTACATGGGTCGGCAGCCTGACGGCGATGGAAGCATACCGGCCTTTCTTCATCGGCCTGACGCTGCTGTTTCTCGGGCTGGCTTTGCGCAAGCTCTACCTGGCGCCACAGGTCTGCGCAGCGGACATGACCTGCGCCAATACGCGCACGATTTCACATCAGTGGATCGTGTTCTGGATCGTCACTGGGCTACTACTCGGTCTGCTGGCCGTTCCGTGGCTGGCCCCGCTGTTCTATTGAAGGAGCCTCGCCATGCGCAAACTGCTAATCGCCGCACTCGCCGGCCTGTCCCTCGCCGCGCTGGCGGCTCCAGCGGAAACCGTCAGGCTCGACGTTCAGAACATGACCTGTCCGGTCTGTCCGATCACGGTCAAGAGATCGCTGGAGCAGCTGCCCGGAGTGAGTGCCGTCAAGATCGATTTCGCCGAGAAGATGGCCATCGTCACCTATGACCCCGATAAAGCCGATCCTGAGGCGTTGACCAAGGCGACGACGAATGCGGGTTATCCCTCCACCGTGCACAAGTGAGGCAACCATGAGCGCCATCATCCTCGAATCCATGTTGACCTGCCCTCATTGCGGTTTCACCAAGCAGGAAGCCATGCCCACGGACGCCTGCCAGTTCTTCTACGAGTGTGGCAGCTGCAAGACTCTGCTACGCCCGAATCCCGGTGACTGCTGTGTGTTCTGTTCGTTTGGCTCGGTGACGTGCCCGCCGATCCAGGAGCAGCGCGGATGCTGTGGTACGGCTTCGCCCAAGCCTGCTTGCGGGTGAATGTCTGATTCTCTTGGTAGACTAGCTTCTTGTCGCGATTGATACGGATCTGGACGGTGTAGCCGATGCTGCCATCGGCCCTTTTACGTGCTCTGATCGTTGCCATGCGGAATTGGTACACGTCGATTTAGGACTGGTACATTGCACCAACCGCTTGGTAAAAACGCCCAAAAACCCCCGAAAATCGGTAAAAACCGCGTAAACGAAAATGCTCATAGAATCCGCTGCAACCCCAGTAAAGCCGCACCCTGAGCCCTCCCGCCGCTTCAGCGTGGCGCCGATGATGGATTGGACTGATAGGCACTGCCGCTTCTTCCTGCGCCTGCTCTCCAGCAACGCCCTGCTCTACACCGAAATGGTCACCACCGGTGCCCTGCTGCATGGCGATGCCGAGCGCTTCCTGCGTCATGACGAAGCCGAGCATCCTCTTGCCTTGCAACTGGGCGGCAGCGTGCCGGCGGATCTCGCCGCTTGCGCCAAGCTGGCCCAGGACGCCGGCTACGATGAGGTCAACCTCAACGTTGGCTGCCCGAGCGACCGGGTGCAGAACAACATGATCGGCGCCTGTCTGATGGGCCATCCGGCGCTGGTCGGCGATTGCGTCAAGGCAATGCAGGATGCGGTGCAGATTCCGGTGACGGTCAAACACCGTATCGGCATCAATGGCCGCGACAGTTACGCCGAGCTGTGCGATTTCGTCGGCCAGGTGCGTGATGCCGGCTGCCGCAGCTTTACTGTGCACGCACGCATTGCGATCCTTGAAGGTTTGTCGCCGAAGGAGAACCGTGAGATTCCACCCCTGCGTTACGACGTAGCAGCGCAGTTGAAGGCGGATTTCCCGGAGCTGGAGATCATCCTCAACGGTGGCATCAAGACCCTGGCCGAGTGCCAGGAACACCTGCAGACGTTCGACGGGGTGATGCTCGGACGCGAGGCGTACCACAACCCCTATGTGCTGGCCGAGGTCGACCAGCAGTTGTTCGGCAGCCAGGCGCCGGTGATCAGCCGCAGTGAAGCACTGGCCAAGCTGCGCCCTTACATCGCCGCACACCTGGCTGGCGGCGGCGCCATGCACCATGTCACCCGCCACATCCTCGGCCTCGGCCAGGGCTTTCCGGGGGCGCGCAAGTTCCGTCAGTTGCTCTCGGTGGACATCCACAAGAGCAAGGATCCGCTGGCCCTGCTCGACCAGGCCGGTGAGCTGCTACAGGGCCGCTAGTTCCGGAACCTGTGCGCACCTGGACACTCGAAGGCTTATCCCTTCGCCCCGCTTGCCAGCCAGCCCTTGAGCGGCTGGCGGCGCTCGGGTAATGTCGATCCATCGCACAGGACAGAGCACGCCCATGACCTCCAAGCTGGAACAACTCAAGCAGTTCACCACTGTGGTTGCCGACACCGGTGATATCGATGCCATCAGCCGCCTGAAACCGGTCGATGCCACCACCAACCCTTCCCTGCTGCTCAAAGCCGCGGCCATGCCCGGTTATGCCGAGCTGCTCAAGCAATCGGTAGAACACAGCAAAGGCGATGTCGGCCTTGCCTGTGACGCCTTTGCCGTGGCAGTGGGTGCCGGCATTCTCAAGGTGATTCCGGGGCGCATCTCCACCGAGGTCGATGCACGCTTGTCCTTCGACCAACCCGCGCTGCTGGCAAAGGCCCGGCAGTTGATCGCGCTCTATGAACAAGCCGGTATCGGTCGCGATCGCGTGCTGATCAAACTCGCCTCGACCTGGGAAGGCATCCGCGCTGCCGAAGTGCTGGAGAAAGAAGGCATCCAGACCAACCTGACCCTGCTGTTCTCCTTTGCCCAGGCCCAGGCCTGTGCCGACGCCGGGGTGTTCCTGATTTCGCCGTTCGTGGGCCGTATCTACGACTGGTACAAGAAATCCACCGGCAAGGAATACGTCGGAGCCGAGGACCCGGGTGTGCAATCGGTCACGCGGATCTACAACTACTACAAGGCCAACGGTTACAACACCGTGGTCATGGGCGCGAGCTTCCGCAATATCGGCCAGATCGAACAACTGGCCGGCTGCGACCGCCTGACCATCAGTCCCGAGTTGCTGCAGCAGCTGAGCGATGACCAGGGCGAGCTGCCACGTATCCTCAAGCCGGGCAACCCGGGCGAAGCCCGTCAACATCTGAACGAAGCACAGTTCCGCTGGGCCTCGAACGAAGATGCCATGGCCACCGAGAAACTGGCCGAGGGCATTCGCCAGTTCGCTCGGGATCAGGAGAAGCTTGAGGCGTTGCTCGCAGTAAAGGCTTGATACAAAACCGCATTTGCTACTGAAGCGGGGAATGCTGAGTATCCTTGCTTTTTTGCGGCCTTGAGGCCTCATCGCGGGTCAAGCCCGTTCCCACAGTTAGCGTGTGTATGTGGGAGCGGGCTTGACCCGCGATGCTTTCGACTGTGTTATCTGAGATGTTGATGCCTGAACCTTCCGCATTGCCCGCAGTATTGGCCGGCCCCGTGCTGCGCCGCCTGGAACCTACGCGAATGGTGTTCTGGCTGGTCGGCTCGCAAGTGTTGCACCCGACCCTGTCACTGAACTGCCCGGGCATCACGCCCGACCTCGATTGCCAGGTCATCGCCATCGGCCGCCAGGCGTTCGTGCACCTGATCGACATCCGCCTCGACAGCCCGCTGCCCTGCGATGTGCAGATCGACTATGACCTGGTCCTGCAAACCGGCAACGGTGCTCAGGGCATCGCCCAATGGGCGCCACACCTGCTCTACGACGGTGCCCGGCAACCCAGCTTTGTCCTGCATTCGCGCCTTGAACAGCTGCTTCACGGCTCCTGCCGCAAGCCTCACCATCCGGCCGCCGATGGCCTGCTCTGCGCCGATCGCCTGCTGATGGAATGCACCGACCCCAAGTCGCGCCCGGCACTGCTAATGATGAGCGGTGATCAGGTCTACGCCGACGATGTCGCCGGGCCGATGCTGCGCGCGATACATGCGCTGATCGAACGCCTGGGATTGTTTGACGAGGCGCTGCAGGGTGCGGTGGTCGATAACAGCACCGCACTCTATCGACACCCTGCCAGCTACTATCACCGGGCCGACCTGCTACCGGCGCTGGAAAGCAACGAAACCCTGCGTGAGCGCTTCTTCGGTGGCGCGCGCAAGCCGATCTTCACCAGCAGCAATGCCGACAATCACCTGGTGACCTTTGCCGAGGTCATGGCCATGTACCTGCTGGTCTGGTCGCCAGTGCCCTGGTCGCTGATCGACCCGCAAATGCCATCCGGGCTTACCGTTCAGCGCCAGGACCGCTACCAGCAGGAACAACAACTGATCCGCGCGTTTGTCAGCGGCCTGGGCAGCGTCGCCCGGGTGCTGGCCCATGTGCCGAGCCTGATGATCTTCGACGATCACGACATCACCGACGACTGGAACCTGTCTGCGCAGTGGGAAGAAACCGCCTACGGCCATCCCTTTTCCAGGCGCATCATTGGCAATGCCTTGCTTGCCTACCTGCTGTGCCAGGGCTGGGGCAATGACCCCGATAGCTGCCGTGCGCTGGTGCACAAATGCCAGGCACTGAGCCATAGCGCCCTGACCGGCCAGAGCCTGGATGCCTCGTTGCAGGATGAGCTGATCGATGAAGTGCTGCGCTTTCAGGGCTGGCAGTTCGTACTGCCAAGCAATCCGCCGCTGCTGGTGCTCGACACCCGTACGCGTCGCTGGCGCAGCGAAAGCAACTTCAACAAGCCGTCCGGCCTGCTCGACTGGGAAGCCCTGAGCGAACTACAGCAGGCCCTGCTCGATCACCCTTCAGCCATCATCGTGTCGCCTGCGCCGATCTTCGGCGTCAAGCTGATAGAGACCGTGCAACGGGTGTTCAGCTGGCTGGGCTACCCCCTGCTGGTCGATGCCGAAAACTGGATGGCCCATCGTGGTGCGGCGCAGGTGATCCTGAACATTTTCCGACACTCGCGCACACCGGGGCACTACGTGATTCTCTCCGGTGATGTGCACTATTCGTTCGTCTACGAAGTACTGATCCGACATCGGCAGCGCAGCCCTCACCTGTGGCAAATCACCAGCAGCGGTATCAAGAACGAATTTCCGCGGCGTCTGCTGGACACCTTCGACCGCCTCAACCGCTGGCTGTATTCACCCCGCTCACCGCTCAACTGGTTCACCAAGCGCCGCCAGATGGAGGTGATTCCTCGCACGCCGAGCCACAGCAAGGCCGGCGAGCGACTGTGGAACAGTGCAGGCCTGGGCCAGGTGTTTTTCAATGAGCAGGGGCAACCCCAGCGGATTCTCCAGCTCAACGCCAACGGTGCGGCGCCGACCGAGTTTCCACCCAGGACAACGGATTAGTCAGTAAGCGCAGGCGCCGCAAGGCGCCTGAGAGCCGGATCAGGTACGCTCGAGGGCGTTGACCAGGTCGTGGAAGGCTTCGCGATTGGAATCGTTCAGGCCCATGAGGATCTTGTGCGCCTCCAGTACCTTCGAGCGCACCACGTCTTCGTTCTGGTCCTGGGAAGGCAGATCGGTCAGGCACTCGGGGCATGGAATCGGCCGATCAACGATGTTGAACACCTGGTCGAAGCCCATTGATTGCAACAACCGCGAGATGTCCGGGTTGGTGGTCACCACTGTCGGCAACAGCCCGACCTTCTGGCGCGACAGGATCGAGAGCTTGGCCAGCAAGCCCAAGGTGGTACTGTCGATGCTTTCGGTTTCAGTCAGATCAATGACGATCGCCGAGAAATTCAGCGCCGTGAAGATCTTTTCAATAGTCGCATCCAGCGCCGAACACAAGGTCAGGCGCACTTCGCCGACAAACTTCAGAACGAAGGTGCCGCTCTGTTCGGCGAACTGGATTCTTCCCGTACTCATTGAAGGTTCCTGCTCAACACCAATAGGGCGATATCATCCGGCATCTCCCCAAGCGTAGCCAATCCGAATCGTTGGCGCAGCCCATCCAGGCTACCACCCGCGGCCTTGACGATTTCAGGCAAGGCCGCCTCTTTATCTTTGAGTGTTTCCCCAGGCAAAAGGTCCAGAATGCCATCAGAGAGCAAGGTCAGGCTGAACTGTGCTGGCAACTCCAGGACATGATCCTGGTAGGTCGCCTCTTCAAACAGTCCGACCGGCAACCCGCGGCCCTCCAGATAACGGCTCTGGCCCGGGGTATACAGCACCGGCAACGGCAAGTGGCCACCAATGCTGTAGGTCATCAGCCCGGTGTCTTCATCAATCACCCCGCCGACCATGGTCACATGCTTGCCCAGCTTGCAGTTGATCAGGCCGCGGTTGATGTGGCCGAGCACTTCCGAGGGCTTGAAATCGCGCAGCCTGGAATTGCGTTTGAATTCAAACAGCAGCCGGGTGGTCATGAACTTGAGCAACACCGTGACGAACGCCGATGAAGCGCCATGACCGGAAACATCCGCCAGGTAGAAGGCGATACGTCGCTCGTCGACCCGGAAATAGTCGGCAAAATCGCCCGACAGGTACAGCGATGGAATGATCTGGTGCTCGAACGACAGCTCGTCGGCCACCCAGGGACTTTCCGGCAGCATGTTCATCTGCACCTGGCGCCCGGCTGTCTGATCCTCCTGCAACAGGTGCAGGCTGGCCTCCAGCTCGCGGTTGGCGGTTTCAAGCTTTTCCCGGTAACGCTGGTTCTCCAGCACCAGGCGAGCGCGATCCAGCGCACGGCGCACCGAATGCTCCAGCACCGCAAGGTCTTCCAGAGGCTTGATCAGGTAGTCTGCAGCACCCAGGCGCAACGCCTCTACTGCATCGTTCATGACCCCGGCACCGGAGACCACGATCACCGGCAACTCGGGCGCGCGCTCGGTCACCTGGCGAATCAGCTCCAGACCGCCCATTTGCGGCATGCGCAGATCGCAGATCACTAGATCAGGCTGTTCCTGTTCGAAGACCTGCAGGCCCTGCAAGCCATTACTCGCTTGCAGGACACTGAAACCACTGTCTTCAAGGTAGGCGGCAAGACTGGCACGTACGACGTCGTCGTCATCGATTATCAGCAGCGTGGCACTGGTTTTCTGCATGTGGGCAAACGGCGCCAGAATTAGGTTGGCGTAGGCGGCTCGACAAGGCATGAGCACACGTACTGGATTCGCTTCTAGCCACTCTTATATGAGTTGTAGGACAAGACAGGCTGTCCGGCAACTTGCAGAGGTGCCCTGTAAGGCGCAGACGGTACTCCCATCCGCTGGGGGTTTCAAGGGTACGCCGATGCTCGCGGCTGCTCTTTGCGGGGCAAATCACCAAGAGTTATAAAAACCCCTTTCACTGCAACCTAATGGAAGGATCGCATTGTCAGTATGTGCTGAATCGCAGGCATGAAAAAGGCGGCCCGAGGGCCGCCTGTTTCGTTGCTGTGCGGATTAGAAGTCGTCTTTGACTTCGCCATCCTTGACCTTGAACTCGCGGTTCTGCAGATAAGCATTACGAATGAACACGTATTTGTCGCCGCGGATCAGCTTTTCCGCCGACAGCAGGCTGGCGCGGGTGTCGACGACATCCACGGCAAACGCGCTGTTGCGGGTCGGCACGTGATCGATGTAGCGGTAGGGTTCGGTGTAAGTGTCCGGGTATTTGCCGATAGCGTCACGCACCGTGCTTGGACCGAGCAATGGCAGCATCACGTAAGGACCACTGCTTACCCCCCAGTAACCGAGGGTCTGACCGAAGTCTTCATCGTTACGCTGCAGGCCCATTTTGGTGCCGACATCGAAGAAACCGCCCAGACCGAAGGTGGTGTTGACGATCAGGCGTGCGGTGTCGACACCGGCGGCATGCGGCTTGAGCTGCAGGACGTTGTTGGCCAGGTTGGTCACGTCGCCCAGGTTGAGGAACATATTGTGGATGCCATCTTCCAGGAACTGCGGGGTGATCGCCTGGTATCCCTTGGCCAGCGGCTTGAGCGCGTAGGTGTCAACGGTGTCGTTGAAGGTAAAGATCGGCCGGTTGATGCTCTCCCACGGATCATCCTCGGTCGCCGCCTGGGCTGCGCCCATTGGCGCCAGCAGCAGGCTGGCACAGACACAGGCCCGGGTCATCCGATTGATCACGCCTGTACCGATCCTACGCATAGAGTTACTCCTCGACAGTCACTGCGTAAGACACTACGTGTCCTACGCTCAAAAAGGAAACAAGTATAAAGGGTCTTCCACTTATGAACAGCCTGACATAAACGGGGTCACGATTTTGTGAACAACTGTGCGGATGCGTCGTAACCAAGGTGTAATACGGCGCGCGTAGTGTGCAGGCTATTTCAGGGATGTTGCCATGCCAGACGCCCCCGCCTTCACCGCTCTGCTGTTTGGCCTGCGCGGCTGCCTCGTCGAAGCGGGCGTCACCCCGAAACCGCAACCCACCCCCGGTGCTCTGCGGACACTCGACTGGTTGAATCAGCAACAGGTGCCCTGTGCCTGGGTTGACGAGCTGAGCAGCGCCGACGCCGAACACTTTGGCAGGCCATTACCAGCCTGGATCAAGGCGCAATATCAGGCGCCGGCGCCATGGCCTGCGCCGGACGCCTGCTGGCAGGCGTTAATGACGCTCAAGACCCACACCCTTGAAGGCTGCGTGCTGGTCAGCGGTGAGCCACGCCTGTTGCAATCGGGGCTCAACGCCGGCCTGTGGACTATCGGCCTTGCCACCTGCGGCTCGCTTTGCGGGGCCGACAGCCAACAATGGCAAGCGCTCAGCCCACAGGAACAGGAGCGCAAACGCGGCAAGGCGACGCTGCAATTGTTCGCTCTGGGCGTACATTCGGTGATCGACCATCTCGAAGCGCTGAGTGACTGCCTGGCCGACATCACCCAGCGCCGCCTCAAGGGCGAAAAACCCTGACACAGGGCCGTTGATCCGGGTCATGCAAAGCAACGCCCAGTGGATTACTCTAGTAGGCAAGGTATGGACCTTTCACCCGTTACCGGGGTCCATGACTGTGCCTATTCATAGAGGGAGATCACCCATGCCTGCCCGCGAACTGCAAGAGCAACTCAACGCCCTGCGCGAGCAACTGGAACAAAATCCACCGCTCTCGCTGGAAGAGCGCGAACACCTGCAGGAATTGATGCAGCAGATCGAGGCCCAGATCAAGCTGGAGGCCGTGACGCCAGATAACAACCTGGTAGACGGCGTCAATCTGGCGGTGGAGCGTTTTGAAGTCGAGCACCCAGGCTTGACCGCTACCCTGCGCAATATCGTTCAGAGTCTGCAAAGCATGGGCATCTGAAATACCATCGCGGGGCAAGCCTGCTCCCACCGGTGGGAGC
>JBOICD010000050.1:0-12497 GCA_050739855.1 Pseudomonas sp. | reverse complement strand
CAGATGACCTCTCTGATGGAAACCTTGCAACGACCCACGGTAATGGGAAGAACTCTGTATTACGGTGGTGGCAGTACCCCGAGAAAGTGTCTGGGCTTCTGGGTACAAATCCAGCTGCCTGCAGCGCTGGCGGGCAAAGAACTGACCTTGCAACCAGCAATAGTTGAGAGGCGCTATTTCTCTAAAGATAGGCTGTACGCCACGGAGAATAACTTTTACGACCAGTTTCTTGATGGCAACTGGGTCGATCCGAAGCTACTCGGGGAGTTGCCAAGCGGACCCGTATATAAACTTCGCTCAGCGGACTTCACTTACACCTCAAAGGAGCAACACCGCCTGTGGCAATTCTGGATTGACAGTCCGACGGCCAGTCCGATCCTTGAGTTGGAGGTTAAATACCCGCGCGACGTGCGGCAGCGGTCAGATGGCCGCGGTTACATGTTCCGACTGGCACTGGAATGGGCCGTGAACGAGGCCGATCGTGCCAATAATACGTTTAATAATGAGCTGATGGAAAAGGATGGCATCGTGCTGGCACATAAAAGCACTGAGCTATTGAAGTTATCCGTCCCCAATTCAAGCGATTGTTGAGCGCTATAATAATGAGCCTTAATAAGCCTCTTGAGCTGCCGTCGCAGCTTGAGTGGAAATTTGCGCATGAACCTGAATTAATGGCTTGGGCGATCCGAGCTCGTAATTACAATACGTTTGTAGCTAATGGTATGTTTGCGTTTATGTTGGTCGTATTGTTGGGGTGGGCGTATTTTTTGTACTCAACTCCAGCGTCGGATGAACGTTCTTTTCACGGTTATTGGCGAGTATATGTTTTTATATAATATGCGAGCTTGTGATCTCAGCATGACCCACCAGCGAATGAATTTCGCTTTTCGCTTTTCGCTTTTCGCTTTTCGCTTTTCGCTTTTCGCTTTTCGCTTCACCAGATCCGGAGTAGAGCACTGCAAGTGGAAAGATTTTCCGAAGTGGGCCTTGACGTTTTTGAAATGGCTTACGGGGATAACGGCGGTTTTTTATTTTCATGGCGACCATCGATCCGTCATTCTTGCTTGGTGCGCTGATAGGTCCTGGCGGCGTGAGTTTGACGTATCTATCAATGGCGCATTCAAATAACTTCCAGGCAATGTATACCAAATACCATCACTATGCATTTGAGTGGAAATAACTCACGCAGCTAGCCTTGGTCATCAATAGAGAAATTGTTGATTTAAAATATAGAATCATCCAAGAAGGAAATGATCATGTGACCAATGGGGGGATTAATATTTTCTGCAAGAGAAAGCAGAAAGAGAATGTGGCAGAGTCTATCAAACCCTATCTGTCTCCAGGTGTACCTTGCATCAAAGCAAAAGCTGACGTTCCGCAGTACTGATGGAAGAGACCTTGCAACGACCCACTGTTGTCGGAAGAGCTCTGTCTTACGGCGGTGGCTGGGCTTCTGGGTGCAAATTCAGGAGCCTGCAGCGTTTGAACATCAAATCTCAGCGCTGCAAGTAGCAGATGTTGGCTTTCTCGGGATTTCATGCTGAACCTAATGCGGTGTGTCAGTTGTACCGCAAGCGCAGGTTTACGGCCGCTGCGCGGCCGATCGCGGGGCAAGCCCACTCCTACAGGTCCAGCTTGGCCTCGATATGGTCCAGGTGCTGGTGCATCAAGGCCAGGGCCGCTTCGCCGTCACCTCGTTCGAGCGCATCGATGATCGCGGCGTGCTCTTGCCAGGCGCAATGGCTGCACGGGCGGGCTTCGTATTGGGCGATGATCAAAGAAGTTTGCGGCACCAGACCATTGAGAAACCGCGTCAACGGGGCATTGTTGGCGATCTCCGCCAGTTTCAGGTGGAACTCGCCGCCGAGGCGGATTGCCGTGCAGCGCTGACCCTGTTCGTGGTGCTGGCGTTCGCGCGCGACCAGTTCACGCAGCTGGCGGATTTTCGCCGGTCGCGAGCGTTGCGCGGCCAGGGTGATCAGGGTGGTTTCGGCCAGGCGCCGGGCACTGAGGATCTGCCGCGCCTGTTGCGGGTCGGGGGCTGCCAGGCGCGCGGTGTGGCTCGGGCGCTGGACAATCACCTGCTGGTCGCACAGGCGGCCCAGCACCCGCCGGATCACGGTGCGGCTGACGCCAAATGCCTCACCCAGCGCTTGCTCAGGCAGGGCACTACCCGGCGCCAGACGCTGTTCGAGAATGGCGTCGAACAGGCGCGGGTAGATCTGTTCGGCCGACAGGCGCACTTCGCCATGGGCAAGTAATGGAGGCAGGGCGGTCACAGGGGCTTGGGCGCTGGCGTTCATCAATGCTCTCCTGAGTTCAAGTGGCCGGATCTTCGTCCGGGATGTTCAGTTCGATACCCATGCGCCGGCCTTCCTGGAGGATGTGGTGGCGCATCTGCGCACTGGCCTGGGCGCTGTTCTTGTTGCGGATGGCGCGGACCACCGCTTCGTTTTCTTCCAGGCGCGCCGCCAGGTGTTCGGGGGAGTTGCGCAGTACTGCGGCGCTTTGCTTGAGAGCATTGCTGGTCTGTTGCACCACGCTCTGGAAGATCGGGTTGGCGGTGAGGGTGAACAGCTCTTCGTGGAAGGCGATGTAGGCGTTGACTCCGGCTTCGCTGTCCCCGGCTTCAAGGGCTTCGCGCATGTCCATCAGGGTCAGGCGCAACTGGCCGATTTCCTTGCTGCTGATCGACTGCGCCACCAGGCCGACGATGAACGGCTCCAGGGTGTAGCGCAGTTGCAGGACATCTTCCAGGCTGGCTTCGGCCACGCCGGCTTGTGGTTGCGTGGTTTCGGCCAGGTCGGCGTCGAGTACCAGTACCCCTTTGCCCGGCATCGAGCGGACCAGACCGAGGGTTTCCAGTACGGTCACCGCTTCACGCAGGCTGGGACGGCTGATACCCAGTTGTTCGGCCAGCTCGCGTTGCCCCGGAAGCATGTCGCCGGAGCGCCACTGGCCGCGGGCCAGGGCTTGGCGGAGTTTTTCCACCACGGAATTCACTACGGTCGATGAAGTAATCACTGTTCACTCCATGAGAACACTTGCATGGTTTGCTCCTGGGGCCGGCACTGTCAGTGCCGGCCCTTGCACTCAGAACTCTTGTTGATGGGCGTTGGGTGTCTTGCGCTGGGCAAAGCCAAAGCCCTGTTTGCCGGCCAGCACATTATTGGCCCGCTCCATGTCGATATCACCTTCCCAGCGGCCGATGGCGACGGTCGCCACGCAGTTGCCGATCAGGTTGGTCAGTGCCCGGCCGATGCCCATGAACCAGTCCACTGCCAGCACCAGCACCAGACCGACCACCGGGATGGCCGGTATCGCAGTCAGGGTCGCGGCCAGAATCACCAGCGCGGAACCCGGGATGCCGTGGGCACCCTTGGAGGTGATCAGCGACACCAGCAGGATGGTCAGCAGGTCGGTCATGGCCAGTGGTGTGCCGGTGGCGTTGGCGATGAACACGATCGCCAGGGTCAGGTAGATCGAGAAACCATCGAGGTTAAAGGAATAGCCGGTCGGGATCACCAGGCCGACGGTGGAATTCCCGATGCCCAGGTGCTCGAGTTTGCGCATGATCTGCGGCAGGACAGCGTCGGAGGAAGCGGTGCCAAGGACGATGGTCAGCTCTTCGCGCAGGTACTTGATGAACGGCAGGAGGCGCAGGCCCGACAGGCGCATCACGGTTCCCAGGATCAGCAGTACGAAACCGGTGCAGGTCAGGTAGAACAAGGCGACCAGGCCACCCAGGTGCTGCAGCGATTCCAGGCCATATTTGCTGGTGGTGAAGGCGATGGCGCCGAACACGCCGATCGGCGCCAGGCGTACGATCATGCCCATGATGCGGAAGATCACATGACTCAGTTCGTTGATCAGCCGCGAGATTCCGGAAGCGGCTTCGCCGACCAGATTAAGCGCGCTGCCGAACAGCACCGAAAACAGCAGCACTTGCAGGATGTTGTTGTCAGCGAAGGCACCGATCACCGACGTCGGGATCAGGTCCATGAGGAACGCGGCAGTGCCGTGGATATGTTGGCCGCGCTCGGCCAGGTTGCCGGCCTCGGCGGTCGACAGCTGGTCCAGGTGAATGTTGGCGCCGCTGCCGATCCCGGAGGTAAAGGCAAACACCAGGCCGATGACCAGGGCAATGGTGGTGAGGATTTCGAAGTAGATCACCGATTTCAGGCCGATCCGTCCGACCTTCTTCAAATCACCCGCACCGGAAATACCGCTGACCACGACGCAGAACACGATCAGCCCGATGAGCATCTTGATCAGCTTGATAAAGCCGTCACCCAGGGGTTTGAGCTGCAGGGAAACTTCGGGAAAGCTGAGGCCACAGGCGACGCCAAGCACCAGGCCGAGCACTACTTGGAGGAAGATCGAACGCGAGCACCATTTGAGCATGGGAGGGATCTCTGATCGGTGTCCTTGCTTCGATGCCGGGGGAGGGCGAAAGAGCGGAGGACTTAATTATTGTGGTCTTACCGGTATGTCCAGTGCGTGGGCAGTGTAGGCGCGGATTTTCCAAGTTTGCAAGGGGTTTGTAGCTGAAAGGAGCATAATTGGCTTTACCGGTCTGACCAGTTGAGATTCATCATGCTGATGTAGCCAACAAAGGCCAGGTCTGCCGTAGGGCGAAGCAGGGGCTAACGCTTGGACAGGGCCCGATCGACAGCCGCGATCAAATCACCCAAGGCGTGGGATGGGGCATTGTGGATAACGCCGAACAGGTACGCGCGCTGTTCGTCTTCGTCGTCTTGATCGGTGAAAAAGGCTTTCAACTTGATGCCCAGGACTTCGGCAAAGACCAGCAGGGCGTCGACGCTAGGGGTGTAGGTGCCGGTTTCAAAGCGGCTGATGGTCTTGGGGTCGAAACCGGACCGCTCACCGAGTTCAGCCTGAGTAAGCCCTGCGACCTTGCGGTATCGCCTGATGGCCGAACCCAAACTTGAATATTTCATCGCTTGATTCCCATTTAGAATCAAGAACTTAACGGCAATTGTCGGGATAGCACAACGCCATAATTCATCACATTTGTTTGCAGAATGTGATGTAATTCATCCCATCAATGGGTTGGACAGGTCAAAAGCCATCAAGTTTCAACCCGGTTTCGTGGCTCGGATAGCTGAGTGGAGCACACGACAGATCGCAACAAAGGGAGTTTTTACGTGCGTCTCAACCTGCCGGTCACCTCTGTCGAACAGACGTTCGGAGATGACCAACGGCTTATTTCTGCCACCGATACCGCCAGCAACATCACCTATTGCAATGCTGAATTTGCTGCCATGAGTGGCTTCAGCCAGGCCGAACTGATCGGTAGCCCGCACAACCTGGTCCGTCATCCCGACATGCCTGCCGTGGTGTTTCAGCAGATGTGGCAGTACCTCAAGGCCGGCCAGAGCTGGATGGGGATCGTCAAGAATCGCTGCAAGAACGGCAACTTCTATTGGGTCAGCGCCTATGTCACGCCGATTCTTGAAGGCGGCCGCCTGATTGGCTACGAGTCGGTACGGGTCAAGCCGAGCCGTGAGCAGGTGCGCCGCGCCGAAACACTTTATGCGCGTTTGCGTGAGGGCAAGGCGGCGGTTCCTGCGGGCCGGCGTCTGGCGCTGCTGGCGCAGGTCATGGCTGTGCCGCTGCTGGCTGGCGCGGCCGGCATGGGTGCGCAGCTGCTGTTGCCAGGCTGGCCTGGCCACGGCATTACCCTCGGGTTGTTCGGCGTGGTCGGTCTGTGGGCTCATCAGCGTCTGGGGCGCCAGTTGGCGCAGATCGTTCAGGGCGCGGGCAACACCTTTGCCGACCCGGTCGTGGCGCTGACTTACAGCGATGCCCTGGGGCCTGCGGCGCAGCTGCAGATGATCCTGATCAGCGAAGAGGCGCGACTGAAAACGGCATTGACGCGTCTGAGCGACCTTGCGGTGCAAATGAGTGAGGCGGCCAGGGACTCCAGCAGCCTGTCGCGCCATACCGAATCGGCCCTGCTTGAGCAGCGCGCGGAAACTGACATGACCGCCACCGCGATGACCGAGATGACGGCCTCGATTGCCGAAGTCGCGCGCCATGTGCAGGAAACCGCCGGTGAGGCGCACACGGCCAATCAACTGGCCGGGCAGGGCAGTGCGGTGGCGGGCAGCATGCGCGAGGCGATCCAGTTGCTGGCCGGCACCGTCAGCCAGATCAATCAGGCCGTAACCCACCTGGCTGGCCAGACCCAGGATATCTCCGTGGCCGCCGAAGTGATTCGCGCGATTGCCGAACAGACCAACCTGCTGGCCCTCAATGCCGCCATTGAAGCCGCCCGTGCTGGTGAGCAGGGCCGCGGTTTTGCTGTGGTTGCCGATGAGGTGCGGGCGCTGGCCGGCAAGACCCGGCAATCGACCGTACAAATTCAGGGCATCATCGAGAGTTTGCGCGCCGGTGCCGACCAGGCGGTGAGCATTGCCAGTCTGGGTATCGATGAAGCGCAGCACGGTGTGGCGCGGGTGCTGGAGGCACAGCAGGCGTTGCAGGGTATCCGCGTGGCAGTGGAACGTATCAGTGACATGAGCCAGCAAATGGCGGCAGCGTCTCAGGAGCAGTCGTCGGTGGCCGAAGCGGTCTGTGCGCAGATCAACAGCGTCGCCAGTACCGTGCAGCACACCGCGCAAAACGCCAATGCTGCCGCCACCCGCGGAGCAGAACTGGAACACATTTCTTCGGGCCTGCGTGCCCTGGTCGAGCGCTTCAATCGCTGAGCCTTCAGGGTATGAGATTTTCATGGACGACAATTACCGCACGGCCGTTGATGCGGCCGCGATCTTTTCCGAAACTGACTTGAGTGGTCGGATCACTTACGTCAACGAACAGTTCTGCAGCATCTCCGGCTATCGACGCGACGAGCTGCTGGGGGCCAATCACCGGATCCTCAATTCCGGTCTGCACGATCCGGCGTTTTTCGATGGCATGTGGCGTGCCCTGGTCGCCGGCAAGGCGTGGAAGGGCGAGATCTGCAACCGCGCCAAGGACGGTTCGCTGTACTGGGTCGACAGCACCATGGTGCCGTTGATCGATCCGGCCAGTGGCCGGGTGCGCAAGTATGTGTCGATCCGCTTTGACGTGACCGAGAAGCGCCAGTTGCTGCATACCCTGCAGTGGCGGGTGGGCCACGACGTGCTGACCGGGCTACCCAATCGCGCCTACCTGTCTGATCTGCTGAATCAGGCGCTGGAGTTCTCGCGGCGGGAAGACATCGCGTTGGCCGTGTGCATGCTTGATCTGGATGGCTTCAAGGCGGTCAATGACGGCTACGGTCATGCCAGTGGCGACCTGTTGCTGGTGGAAGTGGCCAATCGCCTGCAAGGCATCTTGCGTGGCGGCGACGCAGTGGCGCGGCTCTCGGGCGATGAGTTCGTGTTGATCTTGCGTCATGTACAGGACCCTGGGCAGCTGCAGCTGGCACTGCAACGGGTGCTCAAAGCGATTGCCGCGCCGTACTCGATCCGTGATCGTGAGGTCAGTGTCAGCGCCAGCATCGGGGTGACCCTGTTCCCCCTCGACAATGAAGATGCCGACACCCTGGTGCGTCATGCTGATCAGGCGCTGTACGTGGCCAAGCAGAGTGGACGCAATCGTTATCACCTGTTCGATGTGTCGCTGGACCGCGAGGTCAAGGCCACTCACCAGACTGTGGCACGGGTGCGTCAGGCCCTGACCAAGGGCGAGCTGTGTCTGCATTACCAGCCCAAGGTCAATATGCGCAGTGGCCAGGTGCTCGGTTTCGAGGCTTTGCTGCGCTGGCAGCATCCGCTCAAGGGCTTGGTGGCCCCGGCCGATTTCCTGCCGCTGGTGGAACAGACCGACCTGATTGTCGACATCGGCGAGTGGGTCATCGACCAGGCCATGGCGCAGATGCAGCGCTGGCAGCAGGCCGGGCACGTATGGCCGGTGAGCGTGAACATTGCTGCCCGGCACGTTCAGCGCAGTGACTTTGTCGAGCGCCTCAAGCACCTGCTGGCACGTCACCCGGCCGTGGCACCGCAGATGCTCGATCTGGAAATCGTCGAGTCGGTAGCGATCGAGAACATCCAGCGCGTCAGCCAGTGCCTGGACGCCTGCCAGCAGTTGGGTGTGCAGTTTTCGCTGGATGATTTCGGCACCGGCTACTCGTCGTTGAGCTACCTCAAGCGCCTGCCGACCCGCACCATCAAGATCGACAAGTCCTTCGTGCGCGACATCCTCCATGACCATGACGATCTGGCGCTGACCCGGGCGGTGATCGGTCTGGCCAGGGCCTTTGGTCGCCAGGTGATTGCCGAGGGCCTGGAGACCATCGAGCACGGTCAGTTGCTGATGGGCCTGGGTTGTGATGTCGCTCAGGGCTATGGCATTGCCCGGCCAATGTCGGCCGAGGCGGTCGTCGACTGGGTCGCCGACTACGTACAACCGCCACAGTGGCTGGCCTTGGCAGGGCACTGACGGCGTTCTTTACGCATTCTTTATGTCCTGGCCAAGGTCCTGATCTCGCACCTTTACAGCAGCTCTACCGACAATGACCGTCAGCGGCAAAGTGCCGTAAGGACGGAGAGTTTCGATGAGCATTCTGGACGGGGTGTCACTGCTGCTGGCAGTGGCGTTGATGATCTACCTGATGGTCGCGCTGCTGCGCGCTGACCGGGGTTAGGAGCGACCATGCACAGTTACGATTATGCGTTACTGCTGGCGTTCTTTGCGCTGGTGTTGGTCCCGGCACCCTGGCTCGGGCGTTTCTATTACAAAGTGATGGAAGGCCAGCGTACCTGGCTATCGCCGGTGTTGGGGCCGGTGGAGCGTGGTTGCTACCGGCTGGCCGGGGTCGATACCGGGGCCGAGCACAACTGGAAGCAGTACACCCTGGCCTTGCTGGCTTTCAACCTGGCCGGTTTCGTGCTGGTGTTTGCCGTGTTGCTGCTGCAAGGCTACCTGCCACTCAATCCGCAGCACCTGCCGGGGCAGGAATGGTCGCTGGCCTTCAACACCGCGGTGAGTTTCGTCACCAATACCAACTGGCAAGCCTACAGCGGTGAGGCGTCGGTCAGCTACCTGAGCCAGATGATCGGGTTGACGGTGCAGAACTTTGTCAGTGCTGCCACCGGCCTTGCCGTGCTGGTCGCGCTGTGCCGTGGCATTGCCCGGCGCTCTGCCCACACCCTGGGCAACTTCTGGGTCGACATGACCCGTGCCACGCTCTATGGCTTGCTGCCGCTGTGCCTGCTGCTGGCCTTGTTGCTGGTCTGGCAGGGCGTGCCACAGACCTTCGGTCATTACGTCCAGGCCCTGACCCTGCAAGGTGCTGACCAGACCATCCCGCTGGGCCCGGCCGCCAGCCAGATCGCCATCAAGCAACTGGGCACCAATGGCGGCGGCTTCTTCGGCGTCAACTCGGCGCACCCGTTCGAGAACCCGACGGCCTGGAGCAACCTGTTCGAGATGGCCTCGATCATTCTGATTCCGGCAGCCCTGGTGTTCACCTTCGGCCACTATGTCAAAGACCTGCGCCAGAGCCGGGCGATCATCGCCTGCATGCTGGCACTGTTCCTGATCGGCGGCGGCACGGCGTTGTGGTCGGAAAACCAGGCCAACCCGAGCCTGAACAACCCGCAGGTTGCACAGAGCGCACCACTGGAAGGCAAAGAGAACCGCTTCGGCACCACCGCCAGCGTACTCTGGACGGTGACCACCACCGCCGCCTCCAACGGTTCGGTGAACAACATGCACGACAGCCTCAACCCTATCAGCGGGATGGTCGCGCTGGTCAACATGATGGTTGGCGAGGTGATTTTCGGTGGCGTCGGTGCCGGGCTCTACGGCATGTTGCTCAACGTCCTGATTGCGGTGTTCCTGGCTGGCCTGATGATTGGCCGCACCCCGGAATACCTGGGCAAGAAGCTCCAGGCGCGGGAAGTGCAACTGCTGGTGGCGACCCTGCTGGTGATGCCGGTCGGTGTGCTGGTTCTCAGTGCCCTGGCGGCCAGCCTGCCAGGCCCTGCAGCCTCGGTCACCAACCCCGGTGCGCATGGCTTCAGCCAGGTGCTCTACGCCTATACCTCGGCCAGTGCCAACAACGGTTCCGCCTTTGCCGGCTTCGGCGCCAACACCACCTTCCACAACCTGATGCTCGGCTTGGGCATGTTGATCGGCCGCTTCGGCTACATCCTGCCGGTGCTGGCCCTGGCCGGTAGTCTGGCGCTGAAGAAGACCGCTCCGCTGGGCGAGAACAGCTTCCCGACTCACGGTCCGTTGTTTGCCACCTTGCTGGTCGTCACCATTCTATTGATCGGTGGATTGACCTTCCTGCCGGCCCTGGCTCTGGGCCCGATCACCGAACACCTGAGCCTGGGTTTCTGAGGAGCGAATCATGAATATGCCGATTCCTGAAGTGAAAGCAGTCCAGGCCCCTGCGGCACGGACCACCTTTGCCGCGCTATGGCGCCCGGCCCTGGTGCAGGCTTTCGTCAAGCTCGACCCGCGTCAGCTCAAACGCTCACCGGTGATGCTGGTAGTAGAGCTGACCGCAATCTTCACCACCTTGCTGTGCCTGGTGCCCGACACCGCTGTGCCCACCGCGGTGGCAGTGCAGATTGCCCTGTGGTTGTGGTTCACCGTGTTGTTCGCCAACTTTGCCGAAGCGCTGGCCGAAGGTCGCGGCAAGGCCCGTGCCGACAGCCTCAAGGCCGGTAGCCAGGGCCTGAGTGCCCGGCGTCGCAATGCCTCGGGCAGTTTCGAGCTGGTGCCGGCGACCAGCCTGCGCAAGGACGATGTGGTCAAGGTCATGGCCGGGGAGATGATCCCCAGTGACGGCGAAGTGCTCGAAGGCATTGCCGCGGTCAACGAAGCGGCGATTACCGGTGAGTCCGCGCCGGTGATCCGTGAGTCCGGCGGTGATCGCTCGGCAGTGACCGGCAACACCCGGCTGGTCTCCGACTGGTTGCTGATCCGCATCACCAGCAACCCGGGCGAATCGACCCTGGACCGCATGATCGCCCTGGTCGAAGGCGCAAAACGCCAGAAGACGCCCAACGAGATCGCCCTGGACATCCTGCTGATCGGCCTGACCATGATCTTCCTGGTGGTCGTGGTAACCCTGCAGCCGTTCGCGCACTTTGCCGGTGGCAGCATTCCGCTGGTGTTCCTGGTGGCGCTGCTGGTCACCCTGATTCCGACCACCATCGGCGGTCTGCTGTCGGCCATCGGTATCGCCGGCATGGACCGCCTGGTGCGCCTGAACGTGATTGCCCGCTCTGGTCGGGCGGTGGAAGCCGCCGGTGATGTGCATGTGCTGATGCTCGACAAGACCGGCACCATCACCTTCGGCAACCGTCGTTGCAGTGCCTTGCATGCTGCCCCTGGCGTGACGTCCAAGGAACTGGGTGAGGGCGCCTCGCTGGCCTCGCTGGCTGACGACACCGCCGAGGGCAAGTCGATTGTCGAGTACCTGCGTCAGTTGCACGACTTTGACGAGCCGGGTGCTGATCAGCTGACACCGGTGGCCTTCAGTGCCGAGACGCGCCTGTCCGGTGTTGACTACCAGCAGCGTCGGTTCCGTAAGGGCGCGGTAGATTCAGTGCTGGCCTTCGTTGGCATGCAGCGCCTGGAAATGCCAGCGTCGCTGTCCCGCGAAGTGGACAAGATCGCCCAGAGCGGCGGTACCCCCTTGCTGGTCTGTGTCGACAAGCGCCTGCTGGGCGTGATCCACCTCAAGGATGTGGTCAAGCCGGGGATTCGCGAGCGCTTTGCCGAGCTGCGCAAGCTGGGCATCCGCACCGTGATGGTCACCGGCGACAACCCGCTGACGGCTGCTGCCATCGCCGCCGAAGCCGGGGTCGATGATGTGCTGGCCGAAGCCACGCCGGAGAAGAAACTGGCGCGCATCCGCCAGGAACAGAACGACGGCCGCCTGGTCGCGATGTGCGGCGACGGTGCCAACGACGCCCCGGCACTGGCCCAGGCCGATGTCGGCATGGCCATGAACGATGGCACCCAGGCGGCTCGCGAGGCCGCCAACATGGTCGACCTGGACAGCGACCCGACCAAGCTGCTGGATGTGGTCCAGGTCGGCAAGGAGCTGCTGGTGACCCGCGGGGCCTTGACCACCTTCTCGATTGCCAACGACGTGGCCAAGTACTTCGCCATCCTTCCGGCGCTGTTTGCGGCGATCTACCCGCAACTGGGTGTGCTCAACCTCATGCAGCTGAACAGCCCGCAGAGCGCGATTCTTTCGGCCATCGTCTTCAACGCACTGATCATCGTCGTGCTGATTCCCCTGGCCCTGCGCGGGGTGCGGGTGCAGGCCGCGAGTGCTGCACACCTGCTGCGGCGCAACTTGCTGATTTACGGCGTGGGCGGGCTGATCGTGCCGTTCGCCGGGATCAAGCTGATCGACATGCTGCTCACCGCTTTGCACCTGGTCTGATACCAAGGAGATGACCATGACACCTTATGTACGTCCGGCAATGAGCCTGATCCTGCTGATGACCCTGATC
>JBOICD010000049.1:0-12507 GCA_050739855.1 Pseudomonas sp. | reverse complement strand
GAGGGTAATCACGTCGCCTTCGGCCTTGTCCGCGTACTGGGGGATGTTGGCGTTGGTTCCATTGCGAACTTCGTCAGGATCGAGGACCAGGTTTCTCAGACCGACAATGGCTTGAGTGCTGAGGTTGTCTGAGTGGGATTCACTGGACGTTGTCATGAATGACTCCTGCAGATGAACAGCGCAGCGTGAGTATGTGCTGGGTATTCTGCAGAGAGTTCGGGGATCGGGTAACTGGTAAAAATGCTAGGTATCGGCGTCTGTCATGCACACCGGCGGCGCAAGTGTTCGCCGCCGGGTTGCGGGCGCTCAGTTGAACAGCGCTTCGACTTCGGCGCCGGTCATGGTTTTCGTCTCGTTGGCAAAGCAGTAGTACGCCGGCTTCTCGTCGTAGTACACCTGCAGGTC
Source organism: Pseudomonas sp. (assembly GCA_050739855.1). Classification (GTDB taxonomy): domain Bacteria; phylum Pseudomonadota; class Gammaproteobacteria; order Pseudomonadales; family Pseudomonadaceae; genus Aquipseudomonas. The sequence continues at coordinate 12,102 of JBOICD010000049.1, read as the reverse complement.
AAAGACCCAGTCGGTATCACCTTCCAGTACACCCAACGAGACAGAGTCGAATTTGCCGTTTTTCAGGCGATACAGCAGATGCGTTCCGCACTTACCGCAGAACCCCCGCTCAGCCCAATCGGAAGAGTCATAGAACACCGGCTGCCCGGCAGTAAATTTTACCGGTTCAGCACAGTGCACTGAAAACAAGGGTCCACCGCCCCATTTCCGGCACATGCTGCAATGGCAGACGTCGACGCTGGCTTTTTCCAGGCTGACACTGAGTTTGACGGCGCAACACAGGCAGCTGCCGTGTTTTTCCAGAGACATGGTCAAGGCTCCTTGCTGGGAAGGTAGGCGATTAGTCTAGCACTGGAGTCAACACCGGCTCGCCGGCGAAGAACGCCTGTAGATTCCTCAGCACCAGCTGTACAGTATCGTGTGCGGCATCCGGCGATTGCCCGGCCACATGCGGGGTAAGGACGACATTGCCCAAGGTCTTCAGGGAATCCGGCACCGCAGGCTCGTCATCGAATACATCCAGCCCCGCCCCGGCAATCACCCCACTGCGCAGCGCCTGCACCATATCAGCAGTACTGACCACACTGGCCCGCGCAATGTTCACCAGAAAGCCGTCCGCGCCCAGCGCTTCAAGCACCGGGGTGTCGATCAATTGACGGGTATTGGCACCGCCGGGCGTAGCGACGATCAGAAAGTCCGACGCCTGTGCCAGTGCCAGCGGGCTCTCGCAATAGTGGTAGGGCACATCCTGGCGTGGATTGCGATTGTGATAGTTGACCTGCATGTCGAAGCCCAGCGCCGCGCGTTTGGCGATAGCCAGGCCAACAGCGCCGAGACCGAGGATACCCAGGCGCTTGCCACTGACCGACGGGCTGATGACCCGGTTCCATTCACCTCGGCGGGTCGAGGCATCGGCACGCGGAATGTCACGGACCACCGCCAGCAGCAGCGCCATGGCATGGTCAGCCACCGCATTGGCATTGGCCCCGGCGCCATTGGTGACGCTGATACCGCGCGCCGCCGCTGCCGCCAGGTCAACCTGTTCATAACCGGCACCGATCACACAGATGATTTTCAAGTTCGGCAAGACCGCGATTTCATCGGCCGTCAGGCCCAATGGCCCCCGAGTCAACACGGCGTCGATTTCATTGGCGTGGTGGGCAATGGCCTCGGCACGCCGTTGTGGCGTCTGCGCGCGGATCAGACAATAACCCGCCTGTTCCAGCAACGGCAGGTAATCGTCAACGGTTTCCACCAGTACCAGGACTGTCTTGCTCATGCCACCCTCCGGCTCAATGCGAGGAGGCATTATGCGCAGCTTGGGTTATTGCGCGAAAGCCCGGCCCAGACCGCCTGGCACACCGCTGCTGTCGGTTTCCTGCCAGGGACCGTCGAGGTTGGTCGACCAGCTCCAGCCATTGTTCCAGCGGTAGTAGGTGCGCTGGCGGTAGAAGGTGTTGGTCTGGCCTTCGAGCACATACACGCCCAGGCGCGGATCCCAGTGGCTGGCACCACCGGGCGGCGGTGCGAAGCTGGCGGAGGTGCGCGGCATGGGTTTGGGTGCCGGAGTGACCACCGCCGGTTTGCTCGGCACCGTGCTCGGGCGTGGCGCCGGTTTAGTGCTTGGCCCCGGCGGCAAGCTTTCGATCGGTGGCGCGGTCGGTTCGGAGGGCTGATGAACAGTACACGCGCTCAGGCCCACGGCCAGGGAAAGAAGGGCAAGGCGTGCGATGCTGTTCATAGTGGTTCTCTTACTGGTCCGGGCTGTCGATGGTCAGGTGCTGCGCGGCGGTGGTGCTGCTGGCCAGCGGGCTGCTGTGACCGATCCACTCACCCTGGGTCGGCTGGCCAGCACGCGAGACGCGCGCAACCAGTTGGACTTCGGGAAAGCTCGACAGTTTCATGCCTGGCATCATGGCATCGCTGTCGCTGAGCTCCACTTCAATCGGCAACTGAGCCACGGTCACGCGCTTGGCCGCCAGCGGCATGGGCGGACCGGAACTGGCGCGGGCGAAGATGAATACCGTGTCGTCAGGCTTGACCTTGTCTTTGAGCGCTGGCGCCAGCTCGACCCGCACTTTCAGCCGTGCGCCCGCCGCAGCCACCGCCGGCGCAGAGGCGACTTTGCCTTCGCCTGCCTTGAGCTTGTCCTGGGCGCGCTCGATGCCGCCCTGCAACGCGGCTCGCGAAGCGTCGCCTTCAGGCAATTGCACCAACAGGCGATTCCAGTAGTCGATAGCTTGCTGGTAGCGCTCGCTTTCGAATGCCGCGATACCGAGCAAACCAAGGCTGGTGACCTCATTAGGGTCGGCCTTGAGCGCTTCGTCGGTGAGTGCCTGCAACTGCGCAGTCCACTGCTTGTCGTTGGCGAAGTACAGCGCCTGGGCCCATTGCCCGAGCAGCTCCGGCTGCCGATCGGCCAGAGCGGCGGCCCGCTCGAAAACCTTGGCGGCATCGGCTGGCCGCTCCTGGGCCATATAGGCACGACCGAGGAAGTACAGGCCTTCGGCTGAATCAGGTTGCGCCTCGACGGCACGCTCAAGGCGCGTGGTCATTTCTTCCATGGACTGCGGCGCCTTGGCGAACTGCTGGGTCAGTTCGACCTGCTCGCTGGCACCGAAATGCAGGTACAGGCCCAGCCCCATCAGCGGCACCAATACTGCGGCCAGCAACGGCAGCGGCTTGCCCAGACGGCCCAGGCGCTGAGGTTCAGCGTTTTCGGTATCGGCCAACAGCTCGCGGGCGGCTTCATCCCGGCCCTTGGCCAGTTGCGCCTCATCAAGCACGCCAGCCGCCTGTTGGGCAGTCAGCTCGGCAACGCGCTCCTGGTACAGGGCGACGTTGAGTGCGGTGCGGTCTTCTTCCAGTTGCGCACGACGGCCACGCAACACCGGGATCAGCAAAAAGCTCAGGGCCACCAGCAACAGCAGGCCTGCAGCAAGCCAGAAATCAGTCATGGTTCTGTTCTTTGTCCAGCAATTTGGCGAGGCGCTCGCGCTCCTCGGGGGAAAGGTCGACAGGGCCACCAGCACTCTGCGCCCGACGCTTGCGCACAATCAGCGCGAGCAGGCCGAAGCCGCCCACCAGCAACACGCCGGGGCCGAACCACAGCAACCAGGTGCGGGCGGTCAGCTCAGGCTTGTAGCGTACGAAATCGCCGTAGCGATCGACCATGAAGTCGATGATCTGCTGATTGCTCTTGCCCTCGCCGAGCATACGGAAGATCTCCCGGCGCAGGTCGGCAGCGATCGGCGCGTTGGAGTCGGCGATGTCCTGGTTCTGGCACTTGGGGCAGCGCAGTTCCTTGGTCAGGTCGTGGTAACGCTCGCGTTCGGCGTCATCGGCGAACTGATAGGTATCGATCGCCGCCTGGGTCACCCCGGCCAGGCTCAGGCCGAGCACCGCGGCTGCAAGCCAGCGCTTCATGGTTTGGCCTCATCGACCAGGCCCTGATACAGCGGCGCCAGCTGTTCACGCCAGACCGTAGCGTCGACCACACCGACGTGCTTGTAACGGATGATGCCCTTGGCGTCGACCAGGAAGGTTTCCGGTGCGCCATACACCCCCAGGTTCAAGCCCAGGCTGCCTTGGTCATCGCTGATATTGAGCTGATAAGGATTATGGAACTCGGCCAGCCACTTGATCGCTGCTGCGTTGTCATCCTTGTAATTGACCCCATGGATGACCACGCCCTGCTCGGCCAGCTTGTTCAGGTACGGGTGCTCGACCTTGCACGACGGGCACCAGGTGGCCCAGACGTTGACCAGCGCCGGCTTACCGATCAGGTCGGCCTGGGTCAGAGGCTGGCCGTCCTGCACCGATTTCAGCGCAAAGGCCGGGAACGGCTTGCCGATCATTGCCGATGGCAGCTCGGTGGGGTCGAGGAACAGACCGCGGTAGAGAAACACCGCCACCAGCAGAAACACCGCCAGCGGCAGCACCATGATCCAACGCTTCATGCCGTTGCTCCAGACATGCCCAGTACTTCACGTACACGGGCTTTGACCTTGACTCGATAACGCCCGTCCATGGCCGCCAGCAGGCCGCCCAGGCCGGTCAGCAGACCGCCCAGCCAGATCCAGCGCACGAAAGGTTTGACGTGTACGCGCACAGCCCAGGCGCCGTTGTCCAGCGGCTCGCCGAGGGCGACGTAGAGGTCGCGGGTGAAACCGGCGTCGATGCCGGCCTCGGTCATCATCGACTGCTGCACGGTGTACAGGCGTTTTTCCGGGTGCAGCACGCTGATTTCGCGACCATCCTCGACGACCCGCACGGTGCCTTTGTCGGACGTGAAGTTCGGCCCCTCGAAGTGCTTGGCGCCTTCGAAGATGAACTGGTAACCGGCCAGCTCGACCGACTCGCCCGGCGCCAGGCGCAGGTCGCGTTCGGCACTGTTGTTGCTCGACAGCACCACGCCCAGGGCACAGACCGCCAGTCCCAGATGCGCGACGTGCATGCCCCAGTAGCTGCGATTGAGACCCCGCAGGCCTTTGAACAGCCCCTTGTGGCGGGTCTTGTCGAAAATATCGCGCACGCCGGCGAGGACAATCCACGCAGCCAGCGCAAAAGTGGTCAGCACCTGCCAGTCGAAGTCATCAACCAGTAGACCGCCGACCGGTGCCAGCACGGCACTGGCGATCAGCACCGGGGTCAGCATGCCCAGCAGCCATTTGCTTGGCGTGTCTTTCCAGCGCACCAGCACACCGATCGCCATCACCGCCATGAGCAAGGCCATCAGCGGGATGAACAGCGCGTCGAAGTACGGCGGACCGACCGACAGCTTGGCCCCGGTAAGGGCATCAAGGATCAGTGGGTACAAGGTACCGAGGAGGATCATCGAGGCGGCGACCACCAGCACGATGTTGTTGGCCAGCAGCAGTGTTTCACGCGACCACAGGGCAAAACCGACCTGGCTCTTGACCACCGGCGCGCGCAGGGCGAACAGGGTCAGCGAGCCACCGACGACAAACAACAGGAAGATCAGGATGAACACACCGCGCTCCGGATCGGAAGCGAAGGCGTGCACCGACGTCAGCACCCCGGAACGGACCAGGAACGTACCGAGCAGGCTCAGCGAGAACGCCGCGATTGCCAGAAGCACGGTCCAGCTCTTGAACACGCCGCGCTTTTCCGTGACCGCCAGCGAGTGAATCAGTGCGGTACCTACCAGCCAAGGCATGAACGAAGCGTTTTCCACCGGGTCCCAGAACCACCAGCCGCCCCAGCCCAGTTCGTAGTAGGCCCACCACGAGCCGAGGGTGATTCCGATACCCAGGAACGCCCAGGCAACCAGGGTCCAAGGCCGCGACCAGCGCGCCCAGGCGGCATCCAGACGACCACCGAGCAAGGCGGCGATAGCGAAGGCAAAGGCCACCGAGAAGCCCACATAGCCCATGTACAGCATCGGCGGGTGAACGATCAGGCCGATGTCCTGCAGCAGTGGGTTGAGGTCGGCGCCGTCAGTCGGCACCTGCGGCAGCAGGCGCTTGAACGGGTTGGAGGTAACGATCAGGAACGACAGGAAGCCGACGCTGATCATGCCCATTACGGCCAGCACACGGGCCAGCATGACCTGCGGCAGTTGTCGGGAAAACACCGATACCGCGAAGGTCCAGCCGCCGAGGATCATCGCCCAGAGCAGCAGCGAGCCCTCGTGCGCGCCCCACACGGCGCTGAACTTGAAGTACCAGGGCAAGGCGCTGTTGGAGTTGTTGGCGACATAGGCGACCGAAAAGTTGTCGGTCATGAACGCATGGGTCAGGCAGGCAAAAGCAAACGCCAGAAAGGCAAACTGCCCCCAGGCTGCAGGCCGCGCCAGGCTCATCCACAGGCTGTCGCCACGCCAGGCACCGAGCAAGGGTACCGTGGCCTGTACGGCGGCAAAGCAGATCGCCAGGATCATCGCCAGCTGGCCGAGTTCGGGAATGATCAGCGCGGCGTTCATGGCTTGGCTCCCGCATCGGTGGCAGCCTGGCCGCTTTCCTTGAGGGCTTTGGTCACCTCTGGCGGCATGTACTTCTCGTCGTGCTTGGCCAGCACTTCATCGGCCACCACTACGCCCTCGGCATTGAGTTTGCCCAGGGCGACGATGCCCTGCCCTTCACGGAACAGGTCGGGGAGGATGCCACGGTAGGTGATCGGCACCGACTTGTTGAAGTCGGTGACCACAAAGCGCACGTCGAGCGAGTCGCCCGAACGCTGCAACGAGCCCTTCTCAACCATGCCGCCGGCGCGAATACGGGTATCGAGCGGTGCTTCGCCGTTGGCGATCTGGGTCGGGGTGTAGAACAGGTTGATGTTCTGCTGCAGGGCGCTCAAGGCCAGGCCCACGGCGATGCCAACCCCGGCCAGCAGGCCGAGGATGATGAACAGGCGCTTCTTGCGTTGCGGATTCACTGGTTGTTCTCCCGGCGCAGACGACGCGCCTCTTCTTGCAGGTAACGGCGCCGGGCCAGCACGGGCGAGGCAACGTTGACGGCCAGCACCAGCAGGCAGATGCCGTAGGCCGACCAGACGTACAGGCCGTGATGGCCCATGGCGAGAAAATCACTGAAAGAGGCAAAACTCATCGTGCCATCTCCCGACCCAGGCTGTTCATGACCTCCTCCCTGACCCAGCTGGCGCGCGCTTCGCGCTTGAGCACTTCAAGGCGCATGCGCAGCAACAGCACGGCACCGAAGAAGCAATAGAACCCCAGCACCGTCAGCAGCAGCGGCAGCCACATCTCGGCCGGCATGGCGGGTTTTTCGGTAAGGGTGAAGGTGGCGCCCTGGTGCAGGGTGTTCCACCACTCCACCGAATACTTGATGATCGGGATATTGATTACCCCGACAATCGCCAGCACCGCGCAGGCCTTGGCCGCGCTCTCGCGATTGCTGATGGCCTGGCCCAGGGCAATGAGACCGAAATACAGGAACAGCAGGATCAGCATCGACGTCAGGCGCGCATCCCAGACCCACCAGCTGCCCCAGGTCGGCTTGCCCCAGATGGCCCCGGTGACCAGCGCCACGGCGGTCATCCAGGCGCCGATCGGCGCCGCACACTGCAAGGCGACGTCGGCAATCTTCATCTTCCACACCAGCCCGACCACCCCGGCCACGGCCAGCATCACGTAGCAGGACTGCGCCAGCATGGCGGCTGGTACGTGAATGTAGATGATGCGAAAACTGTTGCCCTGTTGATAGTCCTGGGGGGCGAAGGCCAGACCCCAGATCACGCCGATGCCGATCAACAGGATCGCGGCCACCGTCAGCCACGGCAGCATGCGCCCGCTGATGGCATAGAACCACTTGGGCGAACCCAGTTTATGAAACCACGTCCAGCTGATAACGCTGCTTTTCATCACGGTACATCCAGGGTCTTTGCTGGGCAGGGCCCAGACCTCATTATTCGCCGACGCTGATCTTCAGGCCAGCCGCTATTGCAAAGGGTGCCAGAGTTACTGCCAGGGCGGTCAGGCTACCAAGCCAAAGCAGATAACCGGTCGCCGGCATAGCTTGCAATGCCGCCTGCAAGGCGCCACTGCCCAGGATCAATACCGGGATATATAACGGCAGAATCAGTAGCGCCAGCAGCAGGCCGCCACGTTTCAGACCGACTGTCAGGGCTGCACCCACAGCGCCCAGCAGGCTCAGTACCGGAGTACCGAGCAACAACGATGCCAGCAGCACCGGCAGGCAGGCCGAAGGCAAACCTAGCATCAGTGCCAGCAAGGGTGCCAACAATACCAGTGCCAGGCCGGAAAAGGCCCAGTGTGCCAGTACTTTTGCCAGTACCAGAAGAGGCAGGGGGTGCGACGAAAGGACCCACTGCTCAAGCGAACCATCCTCGAAATCACTGCGGAAAAGCCCGTCCAGCGAGAGCAGAACCGATAAAAGGGCCGCGACCCAGACCAGTCCCGGAGACAAGGTTTGCAACAATTGAGTCTCGGGACCGACCGCCAACGGGAACAGCGCAATGACAATGGCAAAGAACACCAGCGGGTTGGCCAGCTCCGCCGGACGGCGGCACAATAAACGCGCTTCACGACGCAACAACAGGACAAAGACACTCATGCGGCCCACTGCCCCAGGTTCAGTTCACGGTAACCGGACGGCTTGCGTTCCAGCGTGTGGTGGGTGGTCAGCACGATCATCCCGCCCTGCTCGCAATGGGCCGCCAGGTGCGCCTCAAGCTGGGCCACGCCCTGTTTGTCGAGGGCGGTAAAGGGTTCGTCGAGGATCCACAACGGCGGACTGTCCAGATACAGCCGGGCCAGCGCCACACGGCGCTGCTGGCCAGCCGACAGGGTATGACAGGGGACATCCTCGAAACCGCGCAGGCCGACCGCCTCAAGGGCTTTCCAGATCGCTTGTGGTTCGGCCGGGCGATGCAGGGCGCAGAGCCAGGCGAGGTTCTCTTCGGGGCTGAGCAGGTCTTTGATACCGGCGGCATGGCCGATCCACAGCAGGATTTTGGCCAGCTCGTGGCGCTGTTCAACCAGGGGTTTACCGTCGAGGCGAATCTGCCCGGAAGTCGGGCTCATGAGCCCGGCCAACAGGCGCAACAAGCTGGTTTTGCCGCTGCCATTGGGGCCGCTGACCTGCAGCATGTCGCCTGCAGCCAGGTGCAATTCGAGGTTTTCGAACAGCATTCGCCAGTCGCGCTCGCAGGCCAGGCCCACGGCTTCGAGATGAGGGGTCACAGTTTCGCCTTATGCTTGGGATGCCTGTCTCAAGTCGGCCCCGGCCCTGCCGTTATACTGGCAGTGCAGATACAGCCCGGCCGCTCTGATCGCGAAAGATCGGGCGGCATTATACATGTGATGTCCTACTGCAAAGAGGGCTATTTCAACAGGTTGCCAGCTGATGACAGGCGAAATTAACAACCTTGGCGCACAGATTCCGGCCGCCCCCCAGTTGCGTTCGGCGATGACCGGCGAACTGTTGCGTCTGTTGCAACCGCAACAGGCCTTGCTGGCCCCCGGTGAAACCGCCAGGGCCGAAGTGCTGGCGCTGCGTCAGGTTGGCCAGGACTTCCAGATGCTGCTCAAACTGACCCAGGACAACGGCAAGCAGACCAACGTCCAGGCCAGCAGCAACCAGCCACTGGCGCAAGGTAGCCAGCTGGCGGTGAGCCAGAGCAGCAGCTCGAACCTGACCATCAGCGTGCAACAGGCGATCGCCAGCAACGTTGCCAGCCTGACCCGTATCGATACCCGGGAAATGCCCGTCGGCACCTTGCTGCAAGGCAAGGTCCTGACCAGTCAGGCGCTGCCTCAGGTGGTCGGCCAGCTCGCCCAGTTCCGCTCGCTGGTGAGCCTGCTCAGCGGCCCCCGGACAGGCGCCACCCTGACCATCGACAGCCCTCGCCCACTGCCGGTGGGCAGCCTGCTCAGCGCCCGGGTGCAGGGCGATCAGTCGTTGACGTTCGTACCGTTGAGCGGGCGTCAGGAGCAGTTGGCTATCACCCAGCACTTGAGCACCCAGCAGAGTCGCCAGGCGTCGCTGCAAGGCTTGCTCAGCGCCCTGCAGCAGGTGCGCGCCGACAACACCTCGTCCAGTGAGTTGCGCGCCACGGTGGACAAGCTGCTGGCCAGCCTGCCGGACGTGCGCCAGCTCAGCGACCCCAAAGGTCTTGCCCAGGCCTTGAACAACAGTGGTGTGTTCCTGGAGGCCAAGCTGGTTGCCGGCATGCCCGCCAACCTCGCCCCCGACCTCAAGGCGCAAGTGGTGCGTCTGGTCGCACAGCTGTTGCCGGGGTTGCCTGGTAACGCTCAGTTCAACCCGGGTGCGGCTGCGAGCACCCTGGCCCAAGTGATGCCCGGCATGCTCCGCAACGCCCTCGGCATGCTTGGCCAGGTCAGCCCGCGCCCGCAGCCCGGCGGCTTTCCCCTGCCCTCGCGGCTGCTACAGAGCCAGGACGGCGAAGGCGATCTGGAACATCTGCTGCGCCTGGCCGCTGCGGCAATTTCCCGCCTGCAAAGCCATCAACTGGCCAGTTTGGAGCAAACTGGCACCACCGCCGATGGCAACCTGCAGACAACCTGGCAATTGGAAATCCCTCTGCGTAGCGGCCAGGATTTCCTGCCCCTGCAAGTCAAACTGCAACGCGAAGAAACCCCGGAGCAGCAAGCTGACCCTGAGCGCGAACGCCGTGACCCGCTGGAAATGCTCTGGCGCGTCGAACTGTCCTTCGACCTGCACCCACTGGGGCCGCTGCAGGTTCAGGCGCAGATCAGCCAGGGCGCCCTGTCCAGCCAGCTGTGGGCCGAACTGCCGAGTACCGCGCAACTGATCGAAGGTCAGCTGGGTAACTTGCGTGAACGCCTGCTGGCACGGGGCCTTAACGTGACTGAGCTGCATTGTCATCACGGTACGCCGCCGCAAGGGCCGCGTACCCGATTGGAGCAACGCTGGGTGGATGAAACCGCATGAGCGGTGGGAACTGGCTTGCCCCGCGATTGCGTCCAGTCAGTCCCATCGCATCGCGGGGCAAGCCCGCTCCCACAGGGTGGATGAAACCGCATGATCGATAAGAACCCGCGCCAGGCCATTGCCTTGAGCTATGACGGTCAACAGGCCCCGATCCTGAGTGCCAAGGGTGACGATGAGCTGGCCGAAGCCATCCTGGCTATCGCCCGGGAACACCAAGTACCGATCTACGAGAATGCCGAACTGGTGCGCCTGCTCGCGCGCATGGAGCTGGGCGAGCGGATTCCCGAGGCGCTGTACCTGACCATCGCCGAAATCATCGCCTTTGCCTGGCAGCTGCGCGGCAAGGTGCCGGAGGGCTTCACTGACACGCCCGCGTCAGAACGCGACATCACCCCGTCACAGCATTATCTACCACCCTGAGTACGGCACGGCGGGCAAGTCTGTCGGTTCCATTCGCACCATGGTGACCGACATGCCCACAACCTGTATCAACACCGCCGGCGTGCAATACGTACGCGAGCATCTGGCCAACTTTCCCCGCCCTGACCGCGAAGCCACCCGGGCAATTCGTGGCTGGGCAGCGACACACAATCTGACGCTCGACCCCGACCAGGTCGATGTGGCGACCCTGCATTACCACCCCGATGGCTCATATGGCTATCAGGCCGTGGTCATCAGCCGCATGAGCCTGACCCAGGCCGTGCTGTCCAACTGGCAAGGCGAGTCCAGCAACAATCTGTTCGGCGCCCTGTTTTCGGCGCCCTGGGCCGGGACTTTCCCCGATGGACCGGTCAAGATCGTCGAGCGCTTGCCCGCGCCTGAGCTGATCCAGTACGGCGCGTCCTTTCAGGTCTTCAACGGGCTGTTTCGCCGCACCGAGCCTGCCCGCTATGACCATTCGACACACCTGCAGATCCCGGCCGAAGGCTTCCAGCGTTTCATCGAACAGCTGGACTTCCACAGCCGCTACAAATCCCTGCTCGACACCTACTGGCGCGCCCACCGGGAAGGACACCGCGTGTCCGCCAAGCTCAGCTTTATCGCGGCCTGCAACAAGCAGGTCGCCGAAGGCAGCCTCAGCGATGCGGCAAGGAAACTGGCCTGGCAAGCGGCCGGCCTGATGCCGCGCAGTTCCAGATTGCGCCTGAGCACCCTGAGTATCTATGGCTATGCCGCCACCGATCTGCTGTACATCAACGACGCCGACAGTGACCTGACCTTGCTCTACATGCCCGGGAACAGCTCACCGTTACTGGAGTTCGTCAGCGAAGTCCACCTCAAGGACTGGGTCGGCCGCCAATGCCAGGACCCGCACAAGCGTCAGGCACTCAAGCAGCACTTCAACCTGGCCGATGGTCCCGATGGCCTCGACTTCAGCGGCCTGGATACCGCCCTCGCGGGTTTGGGGGAATACCCCGCCGTGCACCGGTTGTCCTCGGATCGGCCCGGTTTCACCACCGACGGCCGCTGGGCGCCGCGCGACTACGTCAACTATCGACCGAAAAAATACAACCCGCGGCTCACCGGTGATGTATTCCAGGCCTTGGCAGAACGTCAGCAGCAACGCAGCTACGCCGACGCTGACTTCATCATTACCAGCAACAGCGAAGTGACCAAGGCCAGATGGCGCGGTTACCTGACTTCGGCACTCAACCTGCTGACCCCGCTGGCCTTCGTGGTACGCGGG
>JBOICD010000048.1:0-12533 GCA_050739855.1 Pseudomonas sp. | reverse complement strand
AGCCCGCTCCCACCGGTTCTGGCCTGGATCAGATTTCCCAGATCACGTTGACCGCTGCATAACGCCCTGGCTGGGTCAAACGGCCCAGGCCAGCGGCATCTTCATCACGGCCCTGAACGTCACCCCAGTTCCAGTACTTCTTGTCGGTGACGTTGAACAAGCCGCCGTTGATCGACACTTGCTCGGTGACCTGCCACCAGGCGTTGAGGTCGAGAACACCATAGCCCGGGGTCTCGAACTGACGGTCGATCAGCACATCGGCATCGCCTGTGTGGTCGACGCGGTCCTTGGCTTGCACCAGGGTCCAGGTCAACTGCCCGCCATAAATACCACTCGGGGCATCGTAACCCAGGCCAATGACAGCCTTGAGCGGATCGACACTATTGAGCGCCTGCCCCGTCTCTTCATCCTTGCCACGGGCATAGGCAATCGAACCCAGGGCACGGGTACCGGCAGGCATGAAGGCGTCGAGCTTGATGTCACCTTTGGCTTCGGCGCCGCGGATGGTGACCTTGCCCAGGTTGCGTGGCTGGAAGGTCAGCAAGCCGGTGCCGTTAGGGTCCGGCACGGTGTCGGTGGCAATGAAGTCCTTGTACTTGTTGTAGAACAGCGCGATACCAAAGCTGCCCAGGTCGTAGCGACCACGCAAGCCGAATTCGTAGCTGTCGCTGGTCTCTGGTTTGAGGTCCGGGTTGCCAATCTGCTGGTAACCGAACTGCGGGTTACTGAACTCACCGTACATGTTCACCGGGCTCGGCGCACGGAAGCCGGCGGCGTATTGCCCGTACACGCTTTCATGCTCGGTCAGCTGATAGGTGACGGCGAATTTTGGCGAGATGTGGTCGTCGGTAATGCGTGACGGATCGGTTTCCGCCGGCAGCCCGTTGAGGAATTCTTCGGTGACGTGCGGGGTCTGACGGTAGTAGTCGTAACGCAGGCCTGGCAGCAGGGTCCAGCGGCCGATCTCGATATTGTCCTGAACGAACAGGCCCAGGGACTCGCTGGTCGGATCCGGGAAGTCGCTGACCGGGAAGTTTTCGGAGGCCGGCACGGTGGCGCCGGTGTCCAGGCGAACTTCCTTGCCTTTGCGCAGGTTGCTGGCCTCGATGCGTTTGAGCTCGGCACCGTAGATCATGTGATGACGGGTCTCACCAACAGCGAACTGCTTGTCCACCTGGGTGTTCAGGCTCCACAGACGCTCGTCGTATTGCGAATCACGCGTACGCACGCGATTGACCCTCGAAGCGGTCTGGCGCTGTTGCAGGGTTTTCTGGTTATTGCTGCTTTCCTGGTAGTTGAGCTGCCATTTCAACTGGTCGGCCAACAGGCTGTCCAGGCGCAGGGTGTGCTCAAGGCTGTAGCGGTCACGGTCGATGCTGTCCTTCGATTGCGAACCGAGAATGGCGGTCCCTCCTGAAGTGATATCGCTCAGCAGGTTGCTGTTGGCATCGTCCTGATAGCGCTCGTAAGTGAACTGCAAGCGGTCGCCGTCGGCATAGTCCCAGCCCAGCTTCGCCAGCAGGTTCTCAGTGGTGTAGTCGAGCGGGTTGGCCTCTTCGCGCGAGCTGCCGACGCCACCGTTGCCACCCCAGGTGTCGGTGGACTGACCGTCACGACGGCCCAGGTGCAACAAGCCGTCAACCGTGCCGCTGCGCCCGGCGAAGGTGGCGCTGCGCTGCCAGCTGTCATCACTGCCGTCATAGCCGGTCTTGAAACGTGCGTAGGTGTCATCGCCCTCTTCGAGATAGTCGGCGGCATCCTTGGTCAGGAAGCTGACCGCACCGCCGATCGCATCGCTGCCGTACAGCGAAGACGCCGGGCCACGGATGATTTCGACCTGCTTGATGGTGTCGAGGTCGACGTAGTTGCTGCGCACGTCCTGGAACGGGCTGAAGAAATTGCTTTGCGGAACCCGAACACCGTCGACTTGAGTCAGCACGCGGTTTTCACCGATGCCACGGATGTTGGCACCCGAAAGGCCGAAGCGACTGCCGGTACCACTGACCGAAACACCCGGCTCGTAGCGCACCAGATCCTTGAGGTTCTTGTCGTTATGCTGATCGATTTCATGTTCGTTGTGCACCGACACCGTACTGGGTACCTGCAGCAGGGTTTGCTCGGTGCGCGTCGCGGTCACGCTGACGGTATCGAACTGAGTAACGGGCTCGGCAGCCAGGGCCAGCGATGGCGAAAGCAGCAGCAAGGCAAGCCAGGAACGCTGGGGAAATGGCGGGCGGATCGACATCTGACTTGACTCCTGATGGTCAGGCCCGGTGCGTTAACCGTCGGGGCTGACGGGGATGTGTTGGATTTTGTTTTGGGCTCAGCAATGCCCCTTTCTGTGAAGGGCCTGTTGCTGAAAACGCTTCAATGGCAGCGGCGACGACGATAACCAGCTTGACTTACAAATGCAAATTATTACCATATGCATTCACATTCAATAAGAACTAGACCTGCATGAAACACCCTTGGGGCTACCTGGTGCTGTCGGTTGCGCTGCATGTCAGCGCGGGCTGGCTATTGCACTCGCTACGGACAGCGCCCGAGCCCCTGGCATGGCAAGCGCCAATGGCCATTCAACTGGTCAGCCCTGCGCAAGCTGCTGCGCCTGCACAGCCTGCTCGCCCGCAAGCGCTGCCGCGCCAAGCCGTAGCACCAGCACTGGCGCCGCTAAAGGCGCCAGTGCTGGCGAAACCGGTGCCCCCCGCCGCCAAGCCGCTGCCGGCCAAAGCCCAACCTGCAATCGTCAAGTCAGCGCCCGCGCCACGCCCCGAGCCGCGCGCCAGCCAGACCGCCGTTGCGTCGGCAGCATCGCGCCAAACCACCAGCCAACCGGTATCGGCACCGGCAAACAGCCCCGGCACGCCCGCCCTTGCTGTGCCGCCCATGTCGCCAGTGGTCAGCCTGCGCCCCAGTTTTGTCAGCCCTCCGCCGCCACCTCGATACCCGTCGCAGGCCCGTCGCCGCAACCAGCAAGGGATCGTCCGCGTCGAGGTGTGCCTGGATGAGCACGGCAAGCAACTCAAACTCACGCTGGTACGCTCGTCGGGGGTGGCAAGCCTTGATCAGGCAGCCCTCGAAGCCGTGACCCAGTGGCGTTTTCGCCCCGAAACAGTCGATGGCCGGGCCGTGCCCAGCCGCGTGGAAATACCAATAGAATTCGCCCTTACGGCGAACCGATGACCCTGAAGGAGTTCACCATGACCGCCCCAACGCTCGCCCTGGCTGCCGGACCTGAGCTTTACCAACAGTGGCAACGACTGCGCACCGAGCAATCGGGCCTGCGCGCCCGCGATGCTGCCGCCAGACTCGGCGTCAGCGAAGCCGAATTGACCGCCAGCCGCCTGGGCGTCGATACCGTGCGCCTGCGCCCGGAATGGAAGACGCTGCTGCCTGCGCTGGGGGAGCTGGGTTACATCATGGCGCTGACCCGCAACGAACACTGCGTGCATGAGCGCAAAGGCGTTTATCACGAAGTGACCATCATGGGCAGCGGCCAGATGGGTATGGTGCTGTCACCGGACATCGACCTGCGCCTGTTCCTCAGCGGCTGGGCCAGTGTGTTTGCCGTCGACGAAAACACTGCACGCGGACCGCAGCGCAGCATCCAGATTTTCGACCGCCAAGGCACCGCCGTGCACAAGGTGTTCCTCACCGCCACCAGCGAAGAAGCCGCCTGGGCGCCATTGGTTGAGCGCTTGCGCGCCGAGGAGCAGAGCGTCGAGCTGGACCTGCAACCGCTGCCAGCCGCCAAGGCCCCGCGTGCGGACAGCGAAGTCGATGCCGACAAGCTGCGCACTGAGTGGTCCGCACTGCAGGACACTCACGACTTCTTCGCCCTGCTCAAGCGCAATGATGTAGCGCGCACCCAGGCTTTGCGCCTGGCAGGTCAGCAATGGGCTGAACCGCTGGCCACCGTCGAGCTGACCAACCTGTTTGAAGAAGCCGGCAAGCGCGAAGTACCGATCATGGTGTTCGTCGGTAACCAGCACTGCATCCAGATTCACTCGGGCCCGGTCAGCAACCTGCGCTGGATGGACACCTGGTTCAACGTCCTCGATCCTGCGTTCAACCTGCACCTGAAAACCACCGGCATCACCGAACTGTGGCGTGTGCGCAAGCCGAGCGTCGATGGCATCGTCACCAGCTACGAGGGCTTCGACGCCAACGGCGAACTGGTCATCCAGCTGTTCGGTGTGCGCAAACCAGGTGTGCCGGAGCGTGACGACTGGCGTACTCTGGCAGAATCCGCGACTCCGATGACCGTCTAAGGAAGCACCTAGATGCGTAAGAAAATCCTCCTGGCCTGCGCGGGTGTGCTGTTCAGCCAGCTGGCCAGCGCCAGCGATGCCCTGCCCCAGCGCTGGGTAAGCGCTGGCGGTGCGTTCAGCGAATGGGTCGTAGCCCTGGGCGGCGAAAGCAAGCTGGTCGGTGTCGACAGCACCAGCCAGTACCCGCGCTCGTTGCACAGCCTGCCCGGCATCGGTTACCAGCGTGCGCTGGCGGCCGAGGGCATTCTGGCCCTGCGTCCGGACATTCTGGTCGGCAGTCATGAAATGGGGCCGCCGCCTGTTCTGGAACAACTCAAGGCGTCGGGTGTACGCATCGAGTTGTTGTCGGCCAAGGCCGATGTGCCCGCCTTGCAAAAAAACCTGACAACGCTGGGCCAATTGCTGGGCCAGCAGACCCAGGCACAGGCCCTGCTGAGCAACTACCAGCAGCGTCTGCAACAGCAGGCCGCCGTGGTCAAACAGGCCCGTCAGCAGCACCCGGCGCCACGGGTATTGCTGTTGCTCAGCCATTCCGGGGGCAACCTGCAGGTGGCTGGCAAGGACACCCTGGCGGCCTGGATGATCGAACAAGCCGGCGGCCAAAGCCTGGGCGGAAACATTGGCTACAAGCCGGTGTCCAGCGAAGCCATGCTGGCTCTCGATCCGCAAGTCATTCTCCTGGCCGGTAGTCGCCTGCAAGGCGACGCGGCACGTGCCGCGCTGCTCGAGCAGAACCCGGTACTGGCGCAAACCCAGGCCGGTCGTGACGGTCGTGTGCTGGTGATCGACCCGACCCTGCTGGTGGGCGGCCTTGGTCCGCGGGTGCCGGATACCCTGGCGACGCTGACCGCAGCCTTCTATCCGCACGCCAAGACGCTGAGTGCCGAGGCTGGCCAATGACGGCAATTGTCCGACCGCGGCCGATGCTGCTCGCTCTGGGACTGGTGCTGGTGTTGGTGGTCTGGCTGTCGCTGGCCCTTGGGCCGGTCAGCCTGCCCTTGGGCGAAACACTGAAGGCCGGGTTACGTCTGATCGGCCTGCCGCTGGAGGGCGACGCCACACAGCAGGCAGACCTGATCCTCGGTCAGATCCGCATGCCGCGCACTCTGCTTGGCATTGCTGTCGGTGCGGTGCTGGCGTTGTCCGGGGTCGCCATGCAGGGGTTGTTCCGCAACCCCTTGGCCGACCCGGGTCTGGTCGGCGTATCGGGCGGCGCAGCGCTGGGGGCGGCCATCGCCATCGTCGGCGCTAGCCTGGTCGGCGGACTGCCAGCGGCCATCGAGCCTTATGTGCTGTCGGTGTGCGCCTTCGCCGGCGGCCTGATCGTCACGGCCATCGTCTACCGCTTCGGTCGCAGCAATGGCCAGACCAACGTCGCCACCATGTTGCTGGCCGGTGTGGCGATGACCGCCATGGCCGGTGCCGGGGTGGGCCTGTTCACCTACCTGGCCGATGACGCCACCCTGCGCACCCTGACCTTCTGGAACCTGGGCAGCCTCAACGGCGCCAGCTACCAACGCTTGTGGCCGTTGTTGATTGTGGCCGTGGGGGTCGCCTTGTGGTTGCCACGCCGCGCCGCCGCACTCAACGCGCTGCTGCTGGGTGAGTCGGAGGCGCGTCACCTGGGCTTCGATGTCGAACGGATCAAACTGGAGCTGGTGTTGTGCACCGCCCTGGGCGTCGGTGCCGCTGTCGCGGCAGCGGGGCTGATCGGCTTCATCGGTCTGGTGGTACCGCACCTGATGCGTCTGCTGGTCGGCCCGGATCACCGGGTGCTGCTGCCCGCGTCCTTGCTGGCTGGCGCAGGCCTGCTGCTGTTGGCTGACCTGATCGCACGCTTGCTGCTGGCGCCCGCCGAACTACCGATCGGTATCGTCACAGCATTGATTGGCGCACCGTTCTTCCTCTTTTTGCTGGTACGGGGGCGCACCTGATGCTTGAAGCAGACAACCTGCTGGTACGCCGCGGCCAACGCACGGTACTGGCCAATATCGACATTCAGTTGCCCCCTGGGCAAGTGCTCGGCGTTCTCGGCCCTAACGGCGCGGGCAAGAGCACCCTGCTGGCAGCTCTATGCGGTGAGTTACCGATTACCGAGGGTAATGTCAGCCTTGATCAGCGCAAGCTTGCCGACTGGCCCGGCCAGGAGCGTGCCAAGCGCCTGGCGGTGCTGCCGCAGAGTTCAAGCCTGAACTTTGCCTTTTCGGTCAATGAGGTGGTGGGCATGGGGCGCTTGCCCCATGCCAGCGGCCGCGTGCGCGATGCCGAGATCGTCACTGAGGCGCTCGCGGCGGCTGATGCCTTGCACCTGGCGCAACGCAGCTACCTGGCCCTGTCCGGTGGTGAACGCCAGCGCGTACACCTGGCCCGGGTGCTGGCCCAGCTCTGGCCCGGCGCCGAGGGGCAGACGCTGTTGCTCGACGAACCGACATCGATGCTCGACCCGCTGCACCAGCACACCATTTTGCAAGCGGTGCGCGACTTCGCCGAACGTGGCGCGGCGGTGATGGTGATCCTCCATGACCTCAATCTGGCGGCGCGCTATTGCGATCAACTGCTGTTGCTGCAAGACGGCCTGCCTCACGCCTATGGCCCACCGTCAGAGGTGCTGACCACCGATGCGCTGGCGGCGGTGTATGGGCTGCAAGTGCTCATTCACCAACACCCGGAACGCGGCCACCCGTTGATCATCGCGCGCTGAAACCGCCCCCTCATCCTGCCGTGATCGAGGGGTAACTCTTTAGCAAGGAATCCCGATGCGCCTTCTGTTGCTCTGCCTGGTCAGCCTGTTGGCGGCCTGCCAAACCCGAGACGTACTGCCACCACCGGCTCCGATCGCGCCACAAGGACGCGATCACGCTGAACTTGGGGTGATCCGCGAACTGGCCACCGGCCGGGCCCTGACCCCACAAGAGCTGGTTCAGCGCCTGGCCGCCGCGCCACGGGTGCTGGTCGGTGAACAACACGACAACCCTGATCACCACGCCCTGCAACTGTGGCTGCTGCGCGAGCTGGCCGGCCAACGGCCGCAAGGCAGCTTGCTGATGGAAATGCTCAACCCGGACCAGCAGGGCAAGGTCGATGCAGCGCAGGCCGCGACCCGAGCCGGGCAACCACCGAGCGATGCGTTCCAGGCACTGGCCTGGCAGGCCAACTGGGACTGGGGTGTCTACGGCGCGCTGGTCAGCTATGCCCTGCGCCAGCCGTATCCGTTGCTCTCAGCCAATCTGAATCGCCCGCAGATCATGCAGATCTACAAGCAGCGGCCAGTGCTCGAAGGTGCAGCGTCTACCCGACCAGAAGTGCAAACCACGCTGCTCGATGATATCCGCGAGTCGCATTGCGGCTTGTTGCCCGAATCGCAAATGCCCGCGATGCTCGCCGTGCAACAACAGCGCGACCGGCGCATGGCCGAAAGCCTGCTGGCCGCACCCGCGCCTGCCGTGTTGCTGGCCGGGGCCTTCCATGTGCGCAAGGATCTGGGGGTACCGCTGCACCTGAGCGATCTGGGTGCGGGCGAAGGTAACCAGGTGCTGATTCTGGCCGAGGTGGGCAAGACGGTGACTGCCGAAAGTGCTGATTATGTGTGGTACACGGCGGCACAACCGGTTCAGGATCATTGCGCGAAACTGCGCCGCTGACACTTGGGTGGGTGGGAGCGAGCTTGCCTCGCGATGCGATTTGTTTGAAAAAACGCTATCGCGGAGCAAGCCCGCTCCCACCGGGGGGAGGCTGGTGAAGTGGGTTTACCCTCGATCAGCCCAGCAAGGCCCGCGGCCAGCCAAGAATCTGCTTGGGCCGCGGTGGCGCATAAGTGCGAACCTTGGAGGTGCTCAGCTTCAAGCGCACCAGCGACTCGGCCAATGCCACCGCCGCCGTCACACCATCCACCACCGGCACACCGGTCCGCGCCTGGATGCGCTCATCCAGCCCGACCATGCCGCCACAACCGAGGCAGATGACCTCGGCCTTGTCGATACGCACCGCCTCCTCCGCCTGAGCCACAACCGCCTCGATTGCCCGCTCGGGATCTTCTTCGAGCTCCAGCACCGCCAGGCCACTGGCACGCACCGAGGCACAACGACTGTGCAACCCGGCCAGTTTGAGGCGATCCTCGATCAGCGGCACGGTGCGATCCAGGGTGGTCACCACCGAGTAGCGATGCCCCAGCAGCATGGCCACGCTGGCGGCCGCTTCGGTGATGTCCACTACCGGCACATTGAGCAGCTCCTGCAAGCCTTCACGGCCATGTTCACCGTAACCGGCCTGGATCACGGCGTCATAGGGCTGGTCGTAGCTGAGCACCCGCTCCATCACGGCAATCGCCGCCAGGTAACTCTCGAAGTTGCCCTCCACCGACTCGGCGCCAAAACGCGGGGTCAGGCCGACGATTTCAGTGCCCGGCGACGCCACACTGCGCGCCTGACGGGCAATGGCTTCGGTGATCGACACGGTGGTGTTGACGTTGACTACCAGTATTCTCATGACTCGGTTCCTTGTGCGTGACGCTCAGTGCTGGGCGCTGTCGACGGCAAAGTGCTCGCCGGAACAGTCCACGTAATGTTTTTTGCGATCGCAAATCAGGTAGTACACGCCACCGGCAATGGCCGCGCCGAACAGCCAGGAGAACGGTGTCAGCTCGCTGAATGCCGGTACCAGGGCCAGCAGGACTGCGGCGATGGCCGAGGGCACCAGGGCGGCGATGGCCTTGTAGTTGACCCCGCGGGTGTAGTGATAGGTGCCGCTGGCCGCTTCGCTGTAGAGGTCCGGGACGTGCACCTGGGCTTTGCGGATCAGCCAGTAGTCGACCATGATGATCCCGTACAGCGGGCCCAGCAGCGCCCCCAGGCCGGAGAGGAAGTAGACGATCACCAGCGGGCTGTTATAGAGGTTCCAGGGCAGGATCAGCACCGCCAGGGTGGCGCTGATCAGGCCGGCGCGGCGGAAATTCAGGCGGCTGGGGGCCAGGCTTGAGAGGACGAAGGCCGGGGCGACGAAGTTGGCCATGATGTTCACCGCCACGGTGACGATCAGGAACGCCAGGCAGCCGAGCACCAGGAACGTCTTGTCGGGAATCGCAGCAATGATCTGGGTCGGGCTGTCGATGATCGTGCCATCGATGCTGAACTGCGCCCCGGACAACACGAAGCTGATCACCGCGAACACCAGGATGTTCACCGGCAGGCCCCAGAAGTTGCCGACGCGGATGGTCTTACGGCACGGCGAGGAGCGCGCGAAGTCACAGAAGTTGAGAATCAGCGTGCCATAAATCGCCAGCCACAACGCGCCGCCAGCGAAGATCTGCGTCCACATTTTCACCCCGGTCAGCGGCTCGCCCACCGACCAGGCCAGGTTGCCGTCCACCCGCAGGTACATCCACACCGCCAGCACCAGCACGGTTGAGAGGATCACCGGGCCGGCAAAGGATTCGTACTTGCGCACCATCTCCATGCCGAAGGTCAGAATCACCAGCTGCACGAACCAGATGGCGACGAAACTGGCCCAACCCAGGCTTGAGAGACCGAGGATGGAGTTGTGATCGAAGCTCGCCAGCGACGGCCAGATCGCCACCAACAACACCCGCAACACCACCGAAGCCAGGTAGGTCTGGATGCCGAACCAGGCAATGGCGATCACCGCACGGATGATCGCCGGCAGTTGCGCGCCGTAGATACCGAAGCTCATGCGGCTGATCACCGGGAACGGCACTCCGGTTTTCTGGCCCATGTAGCCGGACAGGTTCATGAAGAAGTACACCAGCGCCGCACCGACGGCCAGGGCCGCGAGCATCTGCCAGCCGGACAGGCCGAGGGCGAACAGGCCCATGGCAAACGAATAGTTGGCGATGTTGTGCACATCGTTGGTCCACAAGGCGAAGATGCTGTAACCGCCCCAGCGCCGTCCGGCGGCTTTGGTCGGGGCAAGGTCGGCATTGTGCAGCCTGGGGCTTAAGATGGCATGCCCGGACACCTGCGCAGAGATGGCAGGGTCGGGTGACAGGTACGCGGTATCCAGAGGTTTGGAAGTATCCAATTGCATGTTCCCCGAGCTCCTGCTGCAGCGCCTGTGGTGCTACAGCAAATTATTGTTGGATTTGAGAGTTGGGACCGCTGTCGGCGCCTGGACGCCGCTGCATACAAAGATTGTATGCAATTTTTGTATTACGATTTTCGAGGAACAATATGTGTGCCAAAGGGCAGGCAAGCGAATCGTTGCTCTGCCTGAGGACCTGGATTAACTAATTGATTTTTAAAAATTTAAATTTTTAGAAAGTCACGCTTGAGAACCGATTTACTTGACCGAATGGTCAGTGCGCCAAGTGACAAAAATGAGAATACGGGTAACAGAAGCAAGTAACGTGTATCCAATCACCCGATACCCATGTACACATTATTGCGAGGCAAGCCCGCTCCCACCGAGATCTGTGGGAGCGGGCTTGCCCCGCGATTGGCCTCATCATTTTCACCGCGAAACTTTTGGTCACCGCACATTTCCGGCATGCTGACGCAATCAAGGAATCACGGAGCTGGTAATGACGGAAAAACTCCCCGCATCGACCGTAGAGCGCGTCTACCTGGGGGTCCACGAGGCAATCAGAAAACGCACCCTGCGCCCCGGCATGAAACTGGGCGAGTCCTCGCTTGCGGAGCTGTTCAAGGTCAGCCGCACGTCGGTACGCGCCGCACTCAAGCAACTGGAGGGCGACGGGCTGGTGTCCACCGAGCTGAACAAGGGCGCCTGGGTCTCGCTGCCCAGCGATGAAGACATCCGTTCAGTGTTCGAAACCCGGCGCCTGATCGAGATCGGCATTGTCACCGAGCTCTGCCGCCGCGCCGACAAGAGCCTGCTACAGCCCCTGCGCCTGCATGTGGCGCAAGAAGAAGCGGCGGCCGATGCCGGTGACCACGCCCGCTACGTCAATCTGCTGGGTGAGTTCCACCTGCGCCTCGCCGAAGTGCTGGACAACCCGGTGCTGCTCGACTGGTTCCGCAAGCTGATCGAGCGCGGCTCGCTGTACGCCTCGACCCTCGATGACGAACGCCATGAAGCCTGCCGCGGCAACGAGCACCTGCGCCTGATCGAGTTCCTCGAAGCCGGCGATCAGGCAGCCGCCATCGAACTGGTGTGCACGCACCTGAGCGGTATTGAAGAGGCGATCCTCAAGGCCACCCACAATCTGAAGGCCGACTATCACCCACTCAAGCACCTGATCGGCGGCTGAAGCAAGGGCATTCACGAATCCACTGCTATCGATCCCGATATTTAATTGGCCGATACCCCGGCGCTTTTATAGGGTATGCGGCCTCCCCCAAGAGGTCGTGAAATGATTGATCGTGTGTTCGTCAATGCCGTCGCTGCCGACGGCAGTCCGCTGTCCCTGGCCGTCGCCGAGGGCCGTATCGTTCGCCTGGGCGCTGATGTTGGCGCTGTAGAAGGCGTGCAACGCATCGACCTGGGTGGGCAGCTGCTGCTGCCGGGTTTCATCGACGGCCATATCCACCTGGACAAGAGTTTTGTCGGTGACCGCTGGCATCCGCACCAGGCGGTCGGCAGCCTGCGTGAGCGCCTGGCCGTGGAAAAACGTGAACTGGCCCTGGCGCCGTCAATGGTCGAACGTGCCGATGCGCTGATCAGCCAGGCCGTGTCATTCGGTACGGTGGCCATGCGCAGCCATGTCGATGTCGATGCCACTACCGGCTTGAGCAACCTGCACGCGGTGATGCAAGCGCGCGAGAAGTGGCGCGGTATCGTCGACATTGAACTGGTGGCCTTCCCCCAGGCCGGGGTGATGTCCTGCCCAGGCACTGCCGATGTGCTGGAGGCCGCCATTCGCGAGGGTGCCGAAGTCATTGGCGGTATCGACCCGACGACGCTCGATGGCGATGCCGAGGGTCAACTGGATGTGGTCTTCGGGATTGCTGAACGGCATGGGGTAAAGGTCGACATTCACCTGCACGAGCCGGGCCTGCAAGGCGTCGAGCAACTGCAGCGGATCGCGGCCCGCACCTGCGCTGCGGGTCTGCAGGGGCGCGTGAGTATCAGTCATGCCTATGCCCTGGGCCAGGTGCCTGAGGATGTGCTTGAGCGCATTGCTGCAACGCTCGCTAACGCCGGGGTGTCGATCCTCACCAACGCCCCCGGGCGATCACGCTTTCCCGCCGATCCTGCGACTGCGCGCCGCCGGGGTGAATGTATTCGCCGGTAACGACAATATTCGCGATGCCTGGTGGCCTTACGGCAACGCCGACATGCTCCAGCGGG
>JBOICD010000047.1:0-12665 GCA_050739855.1 Pseudomonas sp. | reverse complement strand
GGCTTGCCCCGCGATGCTTTCAGTCGGCGATCGGCTAATGGGGCGAGAGGATCCGTTGCACGCCGACTCCATCAAGCACCGCGTCGATCAATGCACGCGCCGTCTCGATGTGCTGTCCAGCGCCGCACACCAGGGAGCGGTCGTTGAGCGTGAGGTGATCGACCGCATCGCTGACCGTAGCCTCTGCACATTGCAGCAGATGGCACGCATGCAGCAGCGCTTCTTCGGCGGGAATACCGGCACGGACAGTGAACATGCGATTGGTGCCGAACGGGGTGTTGGCGGTGGTTGCGTTGGAAAGGTCGAGACTTGGGGGATCGGGGACGAGCTTTTTCATGAGGTGCTCCGAAGGTGCGGTGGAGCGGCCACGATTCGCTGCTAAACGAAGGGTGGCAGCTATACGCGGGTTAGCAGACCGGGCACCTAGAGCGAAACCGGCGCACCCGAAGGTGCCCCACGTACAGCCGCCATATAGCGGTGTCCGTTGAGCTCTAGATGCATATTCGGACTGCTAAATCCGGTCATTGGATTTTCCAACGACGGCAGCAGCCTAGGGCCATGAAGGCCCCGGCACAACAGAGCAACGGCGGCGGAAGTATGATTCAGAACGGTCTGACAGAAAACACCTACAGCATCGCGATTTGTCGCAGATAGCTGTCGGAGTAACTGACTGGAGGGATGTAGTCTCTGCATGCCGCGCTTACAGGGTGCGGGTATCGACTTCGTGCTCGTCTTCAAAGGCCATGAACCGCTGCAGATCGAGCACATCCAGTTTGACCCGGGCGATAAAGGCAGAAAAGGCGAGGTTGGCGGCGAGCCGCCGCAGGTCGCTGGCCCAGGCCGGAATATAGGTTGGCCCCACCAACCAGCCCGACTCAAACAGCGGCGCCAGGTGCAAGGTGTCGCCCAGGCTCAGGCGCCCGGCAAACAAATGCCCCACCAGCTCCGGGCGGTTGTCACGGATCGCCACGCGCAGCAGGGTGTGCACGCCGAGCAACCCGGTCAGGTACGCGGCATCCTTGGTAAACGCCGAACCACCTCGGACATTGGCGCCGCGGAAAATCCGCTGCGTTGAGCGAAAGGACTCTTCCGGCGACTGGCCAGCCTTGAGAAAACCTTCAAACACCTGGATGAAGTCGGCGCCATCGAGCGCTTGCTGCACCGCGAGCACGCGCAACGCGAGGCGCCGCAAGCGGTTGATGTCCATGCTGCCGGTGAACAGCTCGGCCAGCGTGGCAATGCCTTCTTGTGTCTGGGTGGTGCGTGGCGCCCCCAGGGCCAGGCATTTGAGGTTGGGCTGGCGCGCACCGTTCTGCGCGGTGGCCACATGCACAAAGGCTTCGTGCTGCAGCAACTGCTGCTTGTCCAGTTCGCTGAACAAGGCGCTGGCCCGCAGGCGAATACGGCTGGTGCCGGCAATGGCCTTGGCGGCCAGTTCAGGCTCAAGCTTGATACTGATCTGGCCGGCACCAAAAAAGCGGTCCAGCTCCGGTTGCAGCCAGGCGGCAAACACATCGGCCGGAATCTCGGCAGGGCTGGGGGGAATACAGTTTCCACCCAACAGGGCGTCGGTAGTTTTCAGAAAGAAATGGGCGGCGTCCAGCATGCTCAGCTTTTGCCTGGGGTAGTAAAAATCCGGACGGCGGTACAGTGCCGACGAATACCGGGTAAACGCAGGGGTACCCATGGCGCCCAACATGCGCCCGGCCGTGGCATAGCTGTGCGCGGTCCTGGCGAGAAATTGCCCGGCCGGATGCCCCTGATCGCAATGCTCGACAAAGCTGTCCAGCGCTGCGATGTCGGCGCTGTGCTCGCGCGGGCTGAACTCGACCTTGGGTAGTTGCGCCTTGCCGCTGCGCCATTGGGCAAGGAAAACCTCCTCGACACCCTCGGGCCACGCCAGCGCGTCGAGTACGCGGATCTTGCGGGTTAAACCGGGCAACGCGGCATCGAGTTCAGACAGCGACAGGGCACTCATGGCATTCACCTTGAGGGACGAAGATCCATCGCACTAGCTTAGTCCTTGCCGGGGTAGTGCGGTGAAGCAGGCCAGGCCGCGTGCCTTTTATGGCCGCTGGCGCCTATCGCCAGCGCACCAGGTTCAATGGTTGTGCTTATGTTTGTGCTTATGCTTGTGGCTGGACTTGTGGTTATCGTGATGGTCATCGTCATCCGCCACGCTATTGCCGATGGCGCTACCGGCCGCACCGCCCAGGCCGGCACCTATGGCGCCTCCGGTCGTGCCACCGACGCTACGCCCCACCACCTGACCGCTTGCTGCGCCAAGCCCACCGCCAATGGCGGCTTCGGTTTTTTTGCCATCCTTCGCGCTCACTGCGCCACCTGCTGCACCACCGACGCCGGCGCCGATCGCAGCACCGGTGCTACCGCCAACCGCCTGGCCCACCACACTGCCCAAGGCGCCACCCAGGCCTCCGCCCACGGCGGTATTGGCTGTTTCCCCGGCAAAGACCCCTGGTGCTACGGCAAGAGAGAGTGCAAATACAGCGACTATTTTTCGCATTTCGTTAACCTCCAATGGTGTACAGCGTTTGAGTCTGTCAGATGCGAAAAGTGCGGACAACGCCCCTTCCAGGTTCATAGACGTGGGTCAACACACCGGGCCGAAAGCTCGACCGCCTGTCGCTCTCGCTGTGCCGCTATTTGCAGTTGCCGGCTTTTCGATAACCTGCCGCCTGAGCTTCAGATTCCGATGCGAAGGAGACCTGATTTTTTGCAGACACCTGCAGATAGCCAGGGCAGCCGCTCGGCAGATGATAAACGTGGCTTTTCTGGTTGCCGATGATCACACCGATGGCGGTAGACGCACTTGCCAGGGTGGGTTTTGGCGTGGGTTGTGCGGTGCGCACTGGGACCGTGCTCACGACACCGTCACCAACAGGCTTGTATCCAGTGGTCCAGCTGCGTTGGCCGGTAACGAACGGGTTGGAGTGCCCCATGATTGCAGCGATACGGCGATCGCGCTCTTTCTCCCAGGCCGTTACCGGATGCTGCTTGTCCCATGCCATGAGCAACTGTTGTTGCTGACGGGACATGCTCAGCTTGTAACGATCGAACATGTAGAAGGTGGTGCGAGCAACCAGGCCCTTTACCTCGTCACGCGGCTCTGCAGTTTTTTGCTCGAAGTCGACCGTTGTCGCGCACTGACCGTATTGGCGAGCAATCCCCTGGTTCATGCCGTAGTTGAAGTTGCTTCGATCGCCGTTCACTTCGCCTACCGACGGGTACAAGTTGAACAGATCAGCTTCCATGGCACGGAAGACAGGATCTTCGTCAACGCAATGTTCCCGCCCACCGTTCTTCCAGCACTGGCGTTGGTGACCAAATGTCCAGGCCGGAACGATGTGTTCCCATTCGGTTCGATCAGCGCGGGTTTGCTCCTTGCGCGTTTCATAGCCGCAGGATTCGGGATCAACGCGGCCACCTGATTTGCCTGCCCACGTCCACTTGCAGCCACAGTAGAGCTCACCCATGGGGCTGTTGGCCTGGTCGAGATAGACCTTCTGCTTGGCGATGACCTTGGCTTCAGAAAATGTCGCAGGAGGTGAGGAGAGGACGGGAGTCGCTACGCAAAACATCAGTGTTACAACAGACAACAGCTTTTTCATGAATCAAATCATCGACTTAAGGATCGCGCATTATAACTGTCCTCACTCTTGCGCCTATGGCACCTGTGAAGAGCGCAAGCCTAAATCTGGGTCTTCACGGAATCCCGGGGGCTATGATCCTTGGGTTGGGTTGGGTTGGGTTGGGTTGGGTTGCTGTGGTTGCGAGCTTATCCATTCAATGCGGCGACGCTGCTGGCCCCTTCCGCCTTTACGGCGGCCTACTTTTTTCTTGGAAAAAGTAGGCAAAACCGCTTGCTCCTGCATCCGGCCCTACGCTGCGCTCCGGGTCCCTTCGCTACGGCACCTTCCGGGGCCACGCGGCCTACGACTTGCTACGCCAAGTCTACGTCTCGCGTCTTCGGCTGACGCCGAAGGTGCTGCGCACTGCCCCTACAGGCACCTCCGCTCAGCCTCCTGAAGTCGCAGTCCGCGGCGCCTGAACTTGCGTGCATGAAGATCAAGATCAAGAGCGAGTCGCTACTGGCTTTATGCAGGCTTGTCCCGCGTGGCGTCAGCCTGCCGCCGCCAACATCTGATTTCGAAGATGCGTCAGCGCAGGCGCCGCCCGTAACTTCGCGACTTCAGGAGGCTGAGCGTAGGTGTCTGAAGGGGGCTGGTGCGCAGCACCCTTCGGCCAAAGCCGAAGTTCGCGAGCCGTAGACTTGGCGCAGCAAGTCGTAGGCCGCGATGCCCCTGGAAGACACCGAATGGATAAGCTCCCATTCGAAACCCAGCCCAGCCCAGCCCAGCCCCAAGATCATGCTCCCCGGGATTCCGTGCAAAACCTTAAATCTGGCCTGTCCTTCATACCGGTAGCTTCACCCTTCGATGCACCCACTGAAACCCGCTGTGCAGTTCCAGGACTTGCCAATGGAAGCGCTCCAGCGATGCATTGTGGCCGATGCTAATCAGAATCGACTGCGGCAGTGTTTGTTTGAGCAACTGATAGCAACGGGCCTCATTCGCCGAATCCAGCGCTGAACTGCTCTCGTCAAGGAACAATACTGCGGGGCGAACCATCAGTGCGCGGACGAAGGCACAGCGTTGCAGCTCACCGACGCTCAGGGTCTGCGCCCAGTCCCGTTCGTGGTCCAGTTGTTCATTCAGGTGTTGCAGGCCTACCTGCTGCATCGCCAGGCACAGCGCGGCATCTTCTTCGCGATGGGCTGGATGGGGATACCAGAGTGCCTCACGCAGGCTGCCCAGCGGCAGGTAAGGCTTTTGCGAGAGTACAAGCGCACGCGCCCGGTCGTAAAAGGCTGAGCCAGAAGCATGCGGCCAGAGTCCTGCGAGCGTACGAATCAGTGTCGACTTGCCGTAGCCGGATGGCGCACTGATCAACAGACTGTCGCCGGGCTCAAGTGAAAGATTGAGGTCTGTGAGCAAGCGTCGGCCGTTGGGCAGCCAGATGTCCATATCCTTGATATGCAGCCCTTCGGACTGCTGTCCCAGTGTGACCCTCGAGGTGACCTCGACGTTATCCAGACGTTCCTGAAAGCCGGTCAGCCGGTCGATCACCGATTTCCACTCGGACAGCTCCGGGAACACGCTCACCAGGTAGGCGATGGCCGCATGCACTTCGCCGAAGGCGGCGCTGATCTGGGTCAGGCGGCCGAGGGGCAGGGCGCCGGCAAAGAATTGCGGTGCCATGATGAACATCGGAATGACCGTGGCACTGCGCAGGTAAAAGGTCGAGTAGCCCATGATCAGCTTCTGCTTTTTTACCAGTGCCCAAAAGTTCTCCAGGGCCGCCTCCAGGCGTTGGTTGAAACGGGTGTTTTCCACCGTTTCACCGCGGTACTGGGCCACTGAGTCAGCGTTTTCCCGCAAGCGCATCAGCGCAAAGCGGAAATCGGCTTCGCGCCGTTGCTGCATGAAATTGAGCCCTGGCAATGCGCGCCCCAACCAGAAAGCGATACCCGTGCCCAACAGCGCGTAGACGATGGCAATCCACACCAGCAATCCCGGGATGGCCCAGGATTGACCGGCAAACGGTACGCTGACCAGGCTGGAGGCTTGCCAGAGGATATGCAGGAAGGAAAACAGCGATACCACCGAGGTCAGCAGGCCGAGGCTCAATTTGAGCGATTTCACGATGAACAGGTCGATGTCTTCGGCGATCCGTTGATCGGGGTTGTCGACGTCGGTCCCGGTCAGTTTGAGCTTCTGGTAACGCTGGCTGTCCAGCCATTGGCCGAGCATGTTGCGAGTGGCCCAACGGCGCCAGCGCAACGTCAGCCTCTGCTGGAAGTGGAACGCGCCCACGGTAAAGACGGTGGTGGCGACCTGCAACAGGATGAACTGCAGGCCACCGAGGAGAAAGCCGGGGTAATCCATGGCCTGCAAGGCGTTATAAAAGTGCAGGTTCCAGAAGTTGGTGAGGATATTGACCGCTACCAGGCACAGGGTCATCAATACGGTGGCCAACAGTAGCAGCAGCGCCGGGTATTTTTGTTCGGATACCCAGAAAGGTCGTGCGAGACGCCAGAAATTGTGGAGTGTGTGCATAGAGTCTGGGGCGCCCGGTCGCTGACGACATTGAGTTTACAAGGGAGGAAGGCTAGGATCGGCCAATGCTAATCGTTTGCATTAATTTGGGAAAGTTCGCGGGAGACCCGTCATCGAATTTCCAGAATGGCTCAACCAGGCTTGGCCACCGATACAGCGGGTGATCCGCCATGCGCCTGATGATTCATCTTCTATAGCATTGAATCGAATTGCCGACCCTGCCGTGCTGCAACCTTTACTGAACCAGTTTGCCCTGCTTTATCCGGGAGTGAACCGGGCGGCGGTGGTTTCACAGTGGTCGATGAATTACTTGAGTATTGCCCTGCCAGCCGCCCTGGCCTGTGTCCTCACCCGCCATTGCGCCATCGATTTCTGGGGCGGGGAGGCTGTACTTCTGCATGACGAGGGGCAACCCCTGGCACTGCAGCTGGCCTCACCATTGCCAGCCCTGGCCGTCGAAGCCCGTGCAGTCTATTGGTCGCGATTGATCCACGAACACCTGACACCGCTTTTCGCCATTTTGGCCGCCGGCGGCGGCCTGGCGCCGAAAATACTCTGGGGCAACCTGGTCGCGATCTGGGATGGTGCCTTCGTGAGAATGGATGCCGACTTGTCCAGAGATGGATTCGCCGAGGCGCACCAGTGGCTGGAGCACGTCAGCGTGAACGAGGGTCGCCTGCGGCTTCGAGGCCTGCAATGGACGGTCGAGTCGCCAGCACCACAGATTTGTCCACGACTGGCGTTGCGGCGGCATTGTTGCCTGCATTACCAGTTGCACAAACCCGTCGCAGACCAGCCGCCAGTGCTCTGTGAGACATGCCCGAAGCTGCACCGCCTGCCTGTAGCAGAGCAGGTGAGTTACCTGCATTACATCTATCAGGACGGCTGAGCTTCGGCCAGCGGCGGTACGCCGGCATCGGTATGCGGTGTGATTTCGCTGAGCATTCCCTGTTCAATACGAAGCAGTCGATCTGCCAGGCCGAAGTACGCATCGTCATGGGAGATGACGATCACCAGTTTGCCGCGCGTGCGCAGGTCCGACAGTATCCTGTGATAGAAAAACTGTTTGAACACAGGATCCTGATCGGCCGCCCACTCATCGAACAGGTAGCAGGGGCGGTCTTCCAGATAGGCGCTGAGCAGCGCCAGGCGCTTGCGTTGCCCGCTGGACAGCGCCACGGTGGTCAGCTGTCCTTGCTCGATTTGCACTTTGTGGTCCAGTTGCAGATGAATCAGGTAGTCACGCGCCTGCTGCAGCCGTTGCGGGTCGTCGCCATCCAAAAGGCTTTCGAACAAGCAGAAGTCGGTAAAGATGGCCGAGAAGTGCTGCCGGTAATGGTGATTGTGGCTGGTTGAAGAAACCTGCCCGTCGAGCACAATGTCGCCGCTTTGTGGCTGGTAAAGACCGGTCAGCAACAGGGCCAGGGTGGTCTTGCCGCTGCCATTGCCACCAGTGATGAACACCACCTCACCCGCCTTGAGGCTGAGTTCGATGGGGCCGAGGGTGAAATGCCCGTCCTCGTACTCGCGGTAGTAGGTGTGGGTGAGATGGCGGCACACCAGGCTGCGAACCTGGGGCGCAGTAACCGGATCAACGCTCTCTCTGCTGGCTTGCATCTCGCCTTCCAGGGCACGGACCTTGTTCAGCGCGACGCTGGCCCGACTCAGGGTGGGCAAGGCATGCATCAGCTCCGACAGCGGGGTGATCATGTAGAGGATGGTCAGGATATAGCCGGTGACCAGGCTGACACCCAGGTCGATGAACTGCGGCGCGGCGAACAGCACCACACCGATCAGCAGGTAAAACACCGCATTGCCCCAGTTGAGGACCACGGCGTAGATGCTCATGCCGCGGACAAAATCCCGGCGAAACTGCTGGCTCACGGGAAGCAGGAGTCGCGTGAAGAAGTGTTGCCGGCGCGGGTGATTGAGCTGTAACTCCTTACTGCCATCGGTCAGCAGGCGATAGTGATCGAACAGCTGATCCTTGAGCTCGCGGGCGCGGGAAATCGCCGTCAGCGCCCGACGTTGCGGCCAATGGAAACTGAGGCTGCCGAGGATGATCAACGACAGGGTCAAAGCAAGCAGCGGCAGGCTGAGCCAGCCCAGATAGCCGAGGCAGGCGGCAATGATCCCGGCGTTGACCAGCAGGATCGGTACCAACTCTACCGCCTGGCTAATGGTTTGCGTGTCGTCGGTGAGCATGGCCAACAGGCGGTGCTTGCCCAGGCGCTGCAATTGCGCATAAGGGGTGTCGATCAGCTTGGCGCTCAGGTGCAGACGCATATCGTGGACCGCGCCCTGGCCCAGTCGCAGCAGGCTGACGTCGGCGATCACCCGCGAGATCGCAACCAATACCACCAGCCCGGCAAAGTAAAGACCATCCGCCGGGCGTAGTTGCTCGAACACTTCCAGGCTGTGGTTGATGGTGGCGATCAGGCCTGCTGCGGCCAGCCCGCAGATCAGGCCTGTCAGGGTCGCGACCAACAGTGCGCGCCACGAACGTTTGGCCATGAGTAATAACAGGTCCATTTACTGCTCCGTCTGTAGCAACAGCCACCATTAGTGATGCGTATTAAATACTAATGAGAGGGTTTATCAATAGTGTTTGTTTAAACGTTACTTTGGATTAGACTCCCGCTGGCTGTAGGGAAGCGGCGTTCCGGACGTAAGAAAAAACACAACATATCTGTCATTGGGGAGCGGGGCGTGAACTTCAAAAAGAACACTGTTGCATTGGCTGTGGGGTCAGCGATCTGCCTGTCTCACAGTGCATGGGCCGCCGAGCAGGCGAATACCATCGAGATTGCTCCGATCACCGTGACCGGTGAAAAAATCAACCGCACCCTTGAGCAAACCCAGTCCAGTGTAGCCGTGGTGACCGAACAGCAACTGCGCGAGAAGGCTGACCATGACCTGGTCGATGTGTTCGCCCGTACACCGGGGGTCTACAACCAGGCCGGGAACGAAAACTGGGGTATCCGTGGCGTACCGGTATCCGGTTTCGATGACCAGGGGCCAGCCACGCTCAACGGCGCGGTCTCGGTGTTTGTCGACGGTGCCCAGCAGCCCAATCGGGCACTGACCCTTAGCCCGATGCCACTGTGGGATGCGGAGCAGGTCGAGGTGTTCCTTGGCCCGCAATCCACCACCCAAGGGCGTAACTCCTTGGCCGGCGCTGTGGTCATTCAGACCAGGAATCCGACCTTTACACCGAGCTTCTCGGCACAAACCAATGTGGGGAACTATGGTGAGTACGGCGCGGCCGTGGCCGGGGGCGGCTCGATCGTCGACGACAAGATCGCCGGACGCCTCGCCGTCGACTACCAGGAAGGTGACGGTTATATCGACAACATCGCCACTCACGATGACGCCAACCCGCGTCGCACCAGCAACGCCCGCGGCAAATTGCTGGTGCTGCCCAACGACGATACGGAAGTACTGTTGACCTATGCCCACGGTGAACATCGTCAGGGCGACCGCTCGGTGATGCGTGACAACGACAAGGTCCGGTACTACAAGATCTCGTCCAACACCGAGGCGTTCGACAACCTCAAGCAGGATACCGTCAGTGCCAAGATCGACTACCGCCTTAACGATAACTGGTCGCTGACCAGCCTTAGCGCCAATACCAGTTCTGACTACAGCGCTCGCCTGGACTTCGACCAGACTGCCGACGACAATCAGGTGATTCTGCGCAAGCAGGAAGGCGACCTGTTCAGTCAGGAGCTGCGTCTGAATTACACCGCGGACACGGTGAAGAGCTTCGTCGGTGCCTACTATGGTCACAATACCAACAAATTCCACGACAGGTTGTTGTTCGATGGCGAACTGTTCGGCACCGCCAAGGGCGACACGACCATTGAAAACAAGGCGGTGTTTGGCGAAATCAACTGGACGTTCGCGCCACGCTGGACACTGATTACCGGTCTGCGTTACGACCACGAAACCAACGACACCGATATCGATCAGGACGACTTCTCCAGCCCTGGAGAGGTCAGCAAGTCGTTTGACGCCGTGCTGCCGAAGCTGGGTATCGACTACGAGCTGGCTGCAGGCCAGTACCTTGGTTTCATGGTGCAGAAAGGTTACCGCGGTGGTGGCGTTAACGTCCGGGCTGGTGGCGGTCACGAGTCGTACGATCCGGAATACACCACCAACTACGAGCTGTCGTACCGTGGTTCGTTCTACGACAACACGCTGCGCACCCGTGCCAACCTGTACTACACCGACTGGAAAGATCAGCAGGTCAGCGTGCTGGACCCAAACACCGATTTCGTTCACGTGTTCAACGCCGGTCGCAGCGACATCAAGGGCCTGGAAGTCTTCGTTGAAAAAGACATCGACGAACAGCTGACGCTGAACGTCGGTGGCGCTATCACTGATGGCAAGTACAAGGACTTCGTCACGGGTGACGGCAGGGACATGAGCGGCGAGTCGTTCCTCTATGCACCCAAGTACAAAATGTCCGTGGGCGCTACCTACCGCTGGAATGATCGCCTGACCCTCAACACCGATGTCACCTACCAGAGCACCACCCCGTCGGAATACGAGTTCGACGCGGACGGGCAGGTGACCGATGAGCGCAAGAGCGATAACTACTGGCTGGCCAACTTCAACACCGAGTACAAGATCACCAAGAATGTTGCGGTGTCTGGCTTCGTGAAAAATGCCTTTGACAAGGAGTACGTCACCAACAACCGCAGCGGCGACGTCATCGATGTCGGCGCGCCGCGTACGGTGGGTCTGGTGCTGCGTTACGACATGTAAGGCCCTGGTTGCGGGGAAGTGATTCCCCGCGTCCTGCACGTCCTGCACCTTGGGCGTGGTGAGTATCTGGCGTGCATACCTCCTTTCAGTTTGCATCGACAGCCGTTTGAGGATGTGACAGGCACATCCTTTTCTTGCAAGGAGGCAGGCCGATGACCTTGGTAATGGAAAATCTGACCCGGTTTGGGCGTATTGAATGTTCGAGGGTCAATGCCAGTGATGCCCGCTACCCCAAGCATACCCATGAAGAATATGTGATCAGCGCCAACCTCAGCGGGGTGGAGCGGATCTGGTACAACGGCAGGCAGCAAGAGGTGTCATCGGGCGAAGTAACGCTTTATAACCCGATGACCGTGCAGGCGTCGGCGTTCTGCGGGGAGGGCGCACAGTTCATCAGCGTGCATCTGGATGGACAGCAGGTGCGCAGCATTCTCGACCAGACCACGAGTGTCAATGGCCTGCCCACGTTTCAGGAGGGCATGATCCACGATAGGGCTCTGTTCCGTTCTATCCTCGACCTGTATGAGCACCTGGACTCCAGCGGTCGTGACGAGGCTTTGCTGGTGCTGTTCAATGAGCTGGCGCGTTTTCGGACCACGCCAGACACCGCCGACGAGCCATTGCGGGTGGCACAATTGATCAGTTTCATGAAGGCCAATTTGTACGAAGCGATCGGGCTTGAAGACCTGTGCGCCGAAGCCAATCTGTCCAGGTTCCATCTGGTGCGAAGCTTCAAGACCCTGAAAAACCTTCCCCCTATGCAATATTTCAAGCAGTTGCGCCTGATCGAAGCGCGTAGGCGTCTGCGCCTTGGCGACGCGCCGGCACGCATCGCCGTCGACCTGGGTTTCTTCGACCAGGCCCACCTGAGCAATGCGTTCCGCAAAGTGATGGGCGTCTCGCCGTCGAGCTACAGCACAATGCTTGGCGCAGTCGGGTGACGTTGCGACCGGATCGCCAGAAACTAGGTTAGAGTGCTCGTCAATTTCTGTTCATAAGGGCCCTCCACTCGATTCGCGTAGTCGCGCCAAGCGCTTCCAGCGAACGAACCGGGCAAAAAAAACCGTATATCAATCGTTATTTGAAGAATGAATCGTCCGCTGTTTGTTTCGCTAGATGGGCCCAAGGGAACCGGCAAAACCACACTGTTGGAGGCCGTTACGAAAGTACTGAGGGCAGACAACAAAAAGGTGATCCGCCTTTGCGAGAAAAAAAGCGATCCCTACAGGGGTGAAACAATGGCCCTTGTGAACAAATTCGTCAGAAATCCCACCCGGGATTTGGAGTTGGGGGTTTGTGAGCGCTTTGCCGATAGCCGTACCTGGATTTCCCAGCACGTGCTGGCTAAACAGCCACCAGACAGCATCATCTTGATCGATCGCTGGTACCCGTCTGATGCCGCGTTTCGCCGGATGGTCCCGTTCGCAGAGATTCTACAGCTGAACATTGATCGAAACGTGCGCGTGCCAGACCTGCATGTCGGGGTTGTCACCGCCCCTGATATTTCATGGGCGAGGGCAGCGGCACGAACGCGTGGGCTGAGCAGTACGGTGATGCATAAGCTGGAAGAACATGTCGCTTGTACCAAGGCGTTCGAGCGAGCGGTTGCAGATCACGGCTGGGTTTTATGCCGTAATGAAGGAACCATCGAAGACGCAACGATGCAGGTGGTTTCTGAGATCTATAGAGTCCTTCGGTGACCCGTAGGCGAAGTTTGCTGCGCCGGCCTTGATGCGGTTGAGATAGCCGTAGATGTAG
>JBOICD010000046.1:0-12770 GCA_050739855.1 Pseudomonas sp. | reverse complement strand
TGGCGGTACCATGACCATTATCGTCATTGCGATTGCTGCCGTAGTGGTTACCACTCACGCCGTGATCTCGCGTCGCCTTACCGGAATGATCGCCTCCAAAACTGGCACCATTGCTTTTACCACCATGGCTGCCTTTTCCTGCGCCCATGCCGCCACCATGGCCACCGTGGCCACCGCCATTTCCACCACCGTGGCCACCACCGCCCCCGTTACCCTTTGCGTAAGCTGAGCCGATAGGAGAAATATCGGCCGGCAACAGCGCTGTTGCCCCCATCAAAAATGCACAGGCAAGCACAGCCATGGTTTTCTTCATTTTTTGTACGGCTCCACAGGTAGGATTGAGTATCCGCTAAGACCTGCCATGCCCCATGAAGTTCTTGCCCTGCCGACGAAATACACTATTCGAAATCGCCGATCAGCTGCCTGCAAATCCGATGAACAGGGCGGAGGATGCGGTAGCCTGCTTCAGAATTTTCTATCATCGGCACCGAAGCTACCCGCATAAGATCAAACACTTGTTGCTCTTTGCCTCGCTTAGGTAAAAATAAACTAACTCAACCGACCGAACGCCCAATCTTTAAGCACATTAGCGGTCATAATGCTTGGCCCTTGAGTTGATCACACACCGCACTCTCGGAGCGCAAACTTAGTCACACCGCCAGCTATCAGCATTGGAGAATATATTTTGCACGTTTGAAATAGCGATCAGTTCCGTGACTACTAATGCCCACTCAAATCAATCATCAACAATCGAGTTGAGCGGGCGAGATTCGACTTTTGCTGTCGTGTGTATGAAGTCATTAGTAAGCGTGTGCGACAAGTGCGGCAAGGGTTGGCGAACAACGGGTGCAACCCGTTCACAGGTACACTGGCCAAGCGCCCCGTGTCCCCGCCGGTATAAAAACTGTACTCACGCACAGGAAGACGATCATGCACACGGTTCGCAGCAGTTTGGTGGTGGTGGATTCGCAAAAGTCCACGGATCAGATCCTGAACAGAGCCAGAATGATTGCCAGCGCTACCCAATCGCACTTGCACCTGCTGGTTTGTTGCAAGGGCAACCATCACTCTCCCTACTTGAGCGACATGCAGAGCGCTATGCAAAAGGAGGGCTATAGCATCAGCGTTCAACAGGCCTGGCATGGCAGTTCACACAAAACCATCATCGCCGCTCAACAGGCGGAAGGCTGCGGCCTTGTAATCACCCAGCACTTACCCGATAACCCGCTGATGAAGCCCCTTCTCACCCCCGAGGATTGGAAACTACTGCGATACTGCCCCAGCCCGGTGCTCATGGTAAAAACAGCCAGGTCCTGGACCGGTAGCACCATTCTTGCGGCCGTCGATGTCGGCAATAATGACGTGGAGCATCGGGTCCTTCATTCCGGCATCGTCAGTCACGGATACGACATCGCCCAACTGGCCGGCGGCGCTCTACACATGATGAGCGCCCACCCCTACCCCATGCTCTCAGCGAGCGACCCCATGCTTCAAATCAAAGAGAGCATTCAGGCTTTCTATAGCGAGCAATGCAAGAAATTCCAGGCTGAATTCCACATCAGCGACGAACACCTGCATATCGAAGAAGGCCCGGCAGAGGTGCTAATCCCGTACTTGGCGCACAAACTCGAAGCGGCGCTAACGGTGATCGGCAGCGTAGCCCGTACCGGACTCAGCGGCGCCTTGATCGGCAACACCGCCGAAATGATTCTGGACGCACTCGACTGCGACATACTGGTGCTCAAACCGGACGACATTATCACTCACCTGGAAGAACTGGCCGCCCCACCTTCGGGACTATCGGCCGATAGTGCGGCGTCCTCTTGGCCATACAACCATCACAATCATCATAACCATCGACGAGATGCGTAGCCGTAAGTTAGCTACCCCCGGGTCAATCAGCTACCTTCCGTACTCCGCAGCCTCAGCGCTAACGGCGGGGGTCTAGCCAGACCTCCAGCTAAAAAGCCCAGCGCGGGGCTGGGCTTCTCGGCGACTGCTGGCGCACGTCCAAAATGGCGGCGCCCGTTATTCCCATGAGCTGATTCAACGATGCCCTCCCGTTGAGTTCGTGATTCAACTCTAACCACAACTTATGCTCTTGAACACACAATCGCAGCATCGAGAAGCCTTCCATGGTCATACCAGGCATCTCTTTGGTAGGCGGAATATTGATACTGTGTCCCGGAACCGTAGACCTCAACAAGGCCACTTGCTTTAGCTGGGTCGGTGTTTTCAACAAATAGCTTGAGCGAGTCGTTCTCCTTTAGCACGTACATACTTGAGCGCCCTCGAAGTTCATCTTGAACGCACACCAAATAATCTGGCGGACTCTTCGCGATGGTGCCAGAGATGTGATCATGCCCAATGCGGACATCAGGGTTTTGGGCGCAACCAGCAAGGAGAAAAGTCATCAAAAAAGACACTATCACTCCACTGCCGACCACCCTTGAGCTCTTCATGCGACACCTCCGATCACCCCCATTAAAACCCATGGACAGCTTCGGATGAGAAAAGCCCTTTTTAATTATAGCCACACTGAATATCGAGACACTACGTCACCTGCAAATACTAGCTCCCTAGAAACAGGAAAATATTCGAGTTAGCTATATTTACTACTCTGAATCTGAATGAGGTAGGCTAATCCATATTGTCGAAGGTGAATTCTGCACCATGGTGGGCGCGTCGGGCTGTGGGAAATCCACTTTCCTGCGGCTGCATCGAACGTTAGCCTGAAAACACAGGAGCCCGTTTCCGGTTCTGGGAACGGGCCCCCAACGCACCAGCTACGGGCTAAAACTATAGCCCGCGCGCGTAGAAATGCGGGTTGTCCAGACCGGCCTTGCCATAACCCAGTGCATCACCAGCCAGGGTGAAGAGCTGCCCACCGGCGGCGGCCAGCACCGCATGACCCGCGGCGATATCCCACTCCATGGTTCGCCCCAGGCGCGGATAAAGGTCCGCTTCGCCGGCAGCCACCAGGCAAATCTTCAGCGATGAGCCCGCGCTTTTCAGTGAGCGCACCTTGCGCCCGTCGAGGAATTTATCCAACGCCTCGGCATCGCCATGGGAGCGGCTGGCGACCACGTCCAGTCCCTCCTCCGACACCGCCCGGCAGTGAATGGCCTGACGGGTTCCGGCCTGTTCGATAAAAGCGCCGCAACCACGGGCTCCGGCGAACAGCCGCTCCAGCGCGGGTGCCAGCACCACCCCCAGCACCGGTTCGCCCTGATCGATCAAGGCGATGTTGACGGTGAACTCGCCATTGCGATGGATGAACTCCTTGGTCCCGTCCAGCGGGTCCACCAGCCAGAAGCACTGGCCCACGTCAGGCACCCGGCCGGCAGCGGCGGCCTCTTCGGAAATCACCGGGATCTGCGGCGTGCGTGCCGCCAAGGCCTGCAAAATCAATGTCTCGGCACGCTCGTCAGCCTCGGTCACCGGTGAGGCGTCGAGCTTGCCGCGCACCTCGAAATCCGAACGGTACACCCCCAGCACCAGTTCGCCCGCTGCGCGAGCAATAGCGATGACGTCTTCAAGCAGAACCGTCATTGACTCGTTCATGGAATTTCTCCTGTTTTTGTTCTTCGTATGGTCCATTCGGCCTATGCGCCGTTTTGCCGATCCGGGAACAGTACAGACATCCACTCCGCCGCCACTCAGCAAATGGATGTTTAACAGGAGTTCCTGTGCCCCACGGCAATCCGTTATCCGTTGCGCAGATCAACCAGCTCCGCTTGCGTGCCGTACAGCTGCGCATCAGCGGTAGCACACTCAAGGCCATCAGCCAGGACACCGGCCTTTCATCGCCGACCATCATCGCCGCCTACAAGGCGTGGCAAGCCGGTGGCTGGAGTGCCGTGCCCGTTCGCGAGCGCGGGCGCAAGCAAGGCGAAGGCCGCAGTCTCTCGGCTGAGCAGGAACAGCAGATCTACCTCTTGTTGGTCAGCACACCGCCGGAACGCCACCAGTTACCGTTTTTGCTCTGGCAACTGGAAGCGATGCAGGCCCTGGTCAAGCGTCTGCACGGTATCGACTTGCCAGAACGCACCGCCGCCCATTACCTGCAACGCTGGCAGCTCAATGCCGAGCGCCCGGCCAAGCGCATCGCGAAGGCGCCGCTGGCGGTGCAGCGCTGGTACCGCAGCACCTACCGGGACATTCTCGAGCAAGCCCGGACGCAGAACGGCGAGATCCACTGGATCGACGACTACGGTGCGCGCAACGACCAGGGCAAACTCAGCTACGGGGTACTGCGCGCGGTCAGCAATCGCGGCAAGGTGCTCTGGCTGCCCTACGAAGACGGCTTGCGCGCCCCCCACCTGGGGGAGTTCTTCGACCGCCTGTATCGCTCGGCCGAACGCAAAGTGTTTGCCCTGCTCTCGGGTATGCACTGGCAACGCGCCGCCACCTTCACCACCTGGGCGCGCGAACGCGCTGAACAGCTGCACCTGTTCCATCTGCCCGAAGCCAGCGCAATGCTCAGCGGTGCCCAGGAACTGGCGACCCATATCAGTCAGCAAGCCGCGCGCGTCAGCCATGACGATGCGCCAGACAACGCACCCGCCGCGACCGCTGCCCCCCG
The DNA here is from genome assembly GCA_050739855.1 of Pseudomonas sp. Taxonomy (GTDB): domain Bacteria; phylum Pseudomonadota; class Gammaproteobacteria; order Pseudomonadales; family Pseudomonadaceae; genus Aquipseudomonas. The sequence goes on along the minus strand of JBOICD010000046.1, from coordinate 8,185 downwards.
GCGCGTCGACCCGATGCTGCAGATGCTGCGCCTGATGTTAAAACATCAACTCGCGCATAAGTCCGAATCGCAGCGGTTGTACGTTGAAAAACGACAACAACAAAAAGCGAGAGGAGAATCCATGACGCTTACCCACCTGCAACGACTGGAAGCCGAGAGCATCCAGGCAATGCGCGAGGTTGTCGCAGAAGCCGACAACCCGGTCATGCTCTACTCCATCGGCAAGGACAGCGCGGTCATGCTGCACCTGGCCATGAAGGCGTTCTACCCGGCCAAGCCGCCCTTCCCGTTGCTGCATGTCGACACCACCTGGAAGTTCCAGGAGATGTATCGCTTCCGCGATCAGATGGTGGCCAAGCTGAACGTCGACCTGCTGACCCACACCAACCCCGAAGGCCTTGAAATGGGCATCAGCCCGTTCAAGCACGGGTCGCAGATCCACACCGACATCATGAAGACCGAGGGTCTGAAACAGGCGCTGGATCACTACGGTTTCGACGCGGCCTTCGGCGGTGCGCGTCGCGACGAGGAAAAGTCGCGGGCCAAGGAACGGATCTTTTCCTTCCGCTCCGACCAACACCGCTGGGACCCGAAGAACCAGCGTCCCGAGCTCTGGCACCTGTACAACACGCGTAAACACAAGGGCGAGTCGATCCGCGTATTCCCGCTGTCGAACTGGACCGAACTGGACATCTGGCAATACATCCACCTGGAAAACATCCCGATCGTACCGCTGTACTTCGCCGCCCCACGTCCGGTGGTTGAGCGCGACGGCATGCTGATCATGGTTGATGACGAACGCATGCCACTGAACCCCGGTGAAGTGCCGATGATTCGCAACGTGCGCTTTCGTACCCTCGGCTGCTACCCGCTCACCGGTGCCGTCGAGTCCGAGGCCGACACCCTGCCCAAAATCATTCAGGAAATGCTGCTGACCCGCACATCCGAGCGCCAGGGGCGAATGATCGACCACGACGCGGCGGCCTCGATGGAGAAGAAAAAACAAGAGGGGTATTTCTAATGGCACATGTATCCAACCTGATCGCCGAGGATATCGGGCAATACCTCAAGGCCCACGAGCACAAGAGCCTGCTGCGCTTCATTACCTGTGGCAGCGTCGACGATGGCAAGAGCACCCTGATCGGACGCCTGCTCTACGACTCGAAAATGCTCTTCGAAGACCAGATGGAAGCGCTGGAGGCCGACTCGAAAAAAGACGGCACCCAAGGTGGCGAGCTGGACTTCGCCCTGTTGGTGGACGGCCTCGCCGCCGAGCGTGAGCAAGGCATCACCATCGACGTGGCTTACCGTTTCTTCTCCACCGAGCGGCGCAAGTTCATCGTGGCCGACACCCCGGGCCATGAGCAGTACACCCGCAACATGGTGACCGGCGCCTCCACCGCCGACGTGGCCGTGGTGATGATCGACGCGCGACGCGGCGTGCTGACCCAGTCCAGGCGTCACAGCTATCTGGCTTCGCTGATCGGCATTCGCAAGGTGGTCCTGGCGGTCAACAAGATGGACCTGATGGACTACTCGGAGAAAGTCTTCAACGCCATCGTCGATGACTACCGCGCCTTCGCCAAGCAGATCAACCTTCACGATGTCACCGCCATCCCGATGTCCGCGCTGCGGGGTGAGAACATCACCGAGCAAAGCGAGCACATGCCCTGGTACCGCGGTACCACGCTGATGGGCTACCTGGAAACGGTCGAGATCGACGAGGCGCATCAGCAGAAGCTGTCGTTCCGCATGCCGGTGCAGTGGGTCAACCGCCCCAACCTGGATTTCCGTGGCTTCACCGGCACCATCGCCAGCGGCGTGGTTCGCCCCGGCGATCGCGTACGGGTATTGCCGGCCGGGCAAGAGAGCCGGATCTCGCGCATCGTGACCCTTGACGGTGACCTGCAGCAAGCCGTGGCCGGCCAGTCCATCACCCTGACCCTGACCGACGAAGTCGATTGCAGCCGCGGCGATGTGCTGTCCACTGCGGACGATCTGGCCAGCGTGGCCGACCAGTTCCAGGTCAGTCTGATCTGGATGCACGAACAGGCCATGCTAGCCGGTCGCCCCTACCTGATGAAGATCGGCGGCAAGACGCTGTCCGTCACCCTGGCGGTGCCCAAGTACAAGATCAACGTCAACACCATGGAGCACCTGGCGGCCAAGGAACTGGCGCTGAACGAGATCGGCGTGTGCAACCTCTTCACCAGCCAGCCGATTGCGTTCGATCCCTATAAAGACAACCGCGAAACCGGCAGCTTCATCCTCATCGACCGCCTGACCAACGCCACCGTCGGCGCCGGCCTGATCGAGTTCTCCCTGCGTCGTTCGCAGAACATCCATATGCAGCACGTGGATGTGAACAAGAAGGCACGCGCCGAACAAATGGGCCAGCAGCCGGTGCTGCTTTGGTTCACCGGTTTGTCGGGCGCCGGCAAATCGGCCATCGCCAACCTGCTGGAAACCCGACTGTACGCTCGCGGCCGGCACACCTACTTGCTCGATGGCGACAACGTGCGCCACGGCCTGAACCGCGACCTGGGCTTCACCGATGCCGACCGCGTGGAAAACATCCGCCGGGTCGCCGAGGTGTCCAAGTTGTTCGTGGATGCCGGGATGATTGTATTGACGGCCTTTATCTCGCCGTTCCGTTCTGAGCGCGAGATGGCGCGCGGGCTGCTGCAGGAAGGCGAGTTCATCGAGATTTTCGTCGACACGCCGCTGGCCGTTGCGGAGGAGCGTGACCCCAAGGGCCTGTACAAGAAAGTTCGCCGCGGCGAGCTGAAGAACTTCACCGGCATTGACTCGCCTTACGAGGTGCCAAGCAAGCCGGACATCCATATCGAGACCAGCAAGTTGACGCCGGAGGGCGCCGTGGATCGCATCCTCACCGTGCTGACCGAGCGCGGCATCATCGGTAAGGAGTTCTGACCCCGGCGCCCGGTTCGCCGGGCATCAAACGAGCACCGCTGCGGCGGTGCTCGCTTAATCAAGAGAGTCTAACAATGACAATCAGCTCTATTGACGAACAACAGCTGTTGAGTGGCCAGACCTGGGCCACCTTTTGCGATCACCTCAAGCGCTGCGGCGAGCAGATCCTGCGCCCCGAAGCGCCAGCCGATGCGGCCACCCGCGCCGAAGGGTTCCGCTACCTCACGCGCCTGCTGCGCATCGGCCTGGAAATGCACATCGAGTTTGCCGATCCGGCGTTTCCCAGCTTTTTCAAGACCTCCCACGAGACCGCGAAGATCGGTGCCGACAACCCGGACAACCTCTATGAGTACTCGCGCCTGGACGGCACGCTGCACTACCGCATCAAAGGCCAGCGCGCCAGTGTGGCCTACCTGAGTTTCGGCACCCAGAAAGGCGGCTACGAAACCGACGGCACCCTGATCCAGACTGGTTTCATCGATGCCAGCCAGCTGCAGGTCGATGCCCAGGGCAATTTTGAAATCATCCTCAGTCGCGAGCCGCAGCCGGGCAACTGGCTGAAAATGGAAGAGGCCACCAACGCCCTGATCGTACGCCAGACTTTTCTTGACCGCCGCCGCGAAGTGCCGGCCAAGCTGAGCATTGAGCGCATCGGCACCGACAGCAAGCCGCAAGCCCTTGATCCGGCGACCTTCCAGCAGGGCCTGGCGCGGGTGTCGAGCTTCGTCGAAAACACCGCCCGGCTGTTCGCCGACTGGAGCCAAAGCTACCTGCCGCACAGCAATCAGCTGCCACCGGCCAACCAGGCCCTCTGCCAGTCAGTGGGCGGCGACCCGAACATTTTCTACTACCACTCGCACTGGGCGCTGGCCGAGGACGAGGCGCTGGTCATCCACATCGATAAAGTGCCGGACTGCGACTTCTGGAACCTGCAGATCAACAACTACTGGATGGAATCGCTGGACTACCGCTACCACCAGATCTGCTTCAACAAGCACCAGGCCCGCTACGACGACAATGGCGGCGTGACGCTGGTGCTCAGCGAGCAAGACCCGGGGGTGAGCAACTGGCTGCAAACCGCCGGCGTACGCCAAGGCACGTTCTGCCTCCGTTGGGTCGGTGCCCAGGAGCAATGCCACCCGAGCACGCGCGTGGTACCCGTGTCTGCCGTTGCGGAGGTCGCATGAACGCACCTAGCCGCATTGAAGACCTGACCGTCGACAAACTGTTGGACAGCGCCATCGCACGTGCCAATGGCCTCAACCATTTTGGCGATGACAACTACCGCGCCTCCCTGCAGGCGCTGCTCGATGCCCTGGCCAGCGAAGCCGGGCTGTCAGCGTCCGGCCTGTATTTGCTGGAAGAACGGCTGGTCGGGCAACTGGTCAACCGCCTGGTGATGGAGGACTACCTGAGCCGCTATCCGCAAATAACCGAGATAGCGATCGACGACCCGCTGGTCATCGTCGGCCTGCCGCGCACCGGCACCACCATGCTCCAGCGCACGCTGGCGGTTGACCCTCGCTTCTACTCCGCCGCGTGGTGGGAAACCCGCTTTCCGGCGCCGCTTGCAGACGAAACCCTGGCAGCGCCGGACAAGCGCATCGCCCAGGCCAAGGCCGAAGTCGATCTGATGGCCGAGGTCATTCCGCAGATCCTCGCGATCCACCCGCTGGATGCCATGCTCTGCGACGAAGAGTTCATGCTCATGGAACATTCGTTCATGTGCGCCATGGACGCCTACGTCAATGTGCCCAGCTACACCCGCTGGCTGGATCAGCAAGATCAGCGGCCGGTCTACACCCAGTTGAAAAAAATGCTGCAGTTCCTGCAGTGGCAGAAACAGCAACGGGGGGAGCCGGCAGGCCAACGCTGGCTGCTCAAAGCGCCCCAACACCTGCACACCCTGGACCTGCTGCTGGATGTCTTCCCCAAGGCGCAGGTGATCCTGACTCACCGCGAACCGGCCCAGACCATCCCGTCGATGGCCAGCATGGCCCACACCCTGTGGCAGATGTACAGCGACAACCCGGACCCGAAAGCCGCCGGCGCGCAGTGGAACAGCCGCATGGCGCGTGGCATCCGTCACACCTTGCAGGTCCGCGAGCAGCATGCGCCCGAGCGCTTCCTCGACATCCACTTCGCCGACACCGTGACCCAGCCGCTGCACGTGCTGGAAAAGGTCTACGCCTTCGCCAACCTGCCGTTTACCGACAAGGCCCGCGCCGACGCGCAGCTCTGGCTGTCGCAGAACAGCCGGGAAAAACGTGCCAGCCACGACTACAGCCTGGAGCGTTTCGGTCTGGACGAGGCGCAGATGACCCGGGACTACGCGGACTATCGCGCCCGTCATTTGCGCGTCAATCACTAAGCGCACGGGGTGGAGCAATCATGGAAAAAATCATGTTGACCTTGTGGAAGCCACAGCAACCCGGCGCCGAGCAATGGCGTGCGGACCTGCTTGGCCTGCGCGACGGCCTGATGGGCGCCGGTGCAAAAAACATCCGCGTCATGCTGGTCGATGACGCGGTCGCCGCCGCGTCCGCCCAGCGCATCACCAACAGTGCCGTGCCCCTGGACGGGCTGCTCTCGTTGTGGCTGGACAGCGCCTCGCAATGGCCCGCGATCAAGGCGCTCGTTGCGCCGTTGACCAGCCGCCTGGAGGCTTACCTGGTGGTGGAATCCGAACCTTACCCCGAAGAGCGCCAGGCTCGCGCAGCCCACTACCGGGTACCGCTCGGCCAGCGCACACCCGGCATGAATCAGGTGGCGTTGCTGCACAAGCCCCATCGTTTGAGCTACGAGCAATGGCACGACACCTGGCGCAACGGGCACGGTCCCAATGCCTATCCACTGCAGTCGATCTTCGGCTACCGGCAGAACACCGTGGTGCGGGCGCTTTCCTTCGGTGCACCGGTGCTGCACGGCATCGTCGAAGAAAACTTCCCGCCCGAGGCCATCGGCAATCCGCAAGGTTTCTACGCCGCCCTGGGCGACCCGGACAAGTGCGCACAGCGCCAGCAGGCCATGTACGAATCGACCAGCCGGTTTATCGACTTCGAGAAGATCGACTGCATCCAAACCAGCGAGTACCAGCTCAGTGCGTGAGTTGCCCCCAAGGAGGCTTCCTATGTTGGATCTAGAAGCAATCGAGCTGATCAAACAGCTCAAGGCGCGTTACTTTCGCGCCATCGACACCTGCAACATCGAGATGCTCCAGGGCATGCTCACCGAAGACATCGCCCTGTCGTTCAAGAGCCCTGCCTACGCATTTCACGTCAACGGCCTGGGCGACGCGCTGGACTTCTACCGCACCTCGTTCACCAAAACCCGCCTGGCCACCCACAACGGCCACACCCCGGAAATCGACGTCGATGGCGACCAGGCCACGGCCCTCTGGTACCTGAGCTACGTGTTCATCAACCTTGAGGACAACACCCACCTGCACGGCAGCGCGATCTACCAGGATCGCTACATCAAGCGCGGCGGACGCTGGATGATCGCCGAGACGGGCTACGAAACCCTGCTCGAGACGATCCAGCCCTTGAGCGAACAGTTGCAGATCACCTCTCGCCCCATCAACTGAATGCACAACAGGAGACCGTCATGGCCAGAGCAGAAAACATAGTGACCTCCCACACGGTGGAAATTAATGCCCCCGCCCGGGTGGTCTGGGAAGTGCTGATCGATCTGGACAATTACCACCTGTGGAACAGCTTCTGTCCGCGCATTCAGTGCGGCCTGCAGATCGGTGACGAGGTGCACATGCAGGTACTGACCCCCGATACCGGCGAAACCGTCCCGGTCTTCGAATACCTCGTGGCCTGCGACCCCGAGCAACTGTTGTCCTGGGAGCAGCGCCCCGTCCCGGAAAACATGGACGCCGCCCGCCGCGACCAGTACATCACGGCCATCGATGCCAACCGCTGCAGCTATTTCACCACGGATATTTTCCTCGGTCTGAACCAGGACACGATCATGCGTGAACACGGTGCCTGGGTAAAAACCGGCTTCGACCAGATGGCCCTGGACCTGAAACGACGTGCCGAAGCATTGCACGCCAGCCGTACCTGAACGCTCCATTCCCTGCCAGAACAATAAGAAGGTAATTGCCATGTTGCTCAAAGATAAAGTTGTCATCATTTCCGGTATCGGCCCAGGCCTGGGCATCAAGCTGGCCGTGCGTGCCGCGGAGTTCCAGGCTAAGGCCGTGGTGTTGGCCACCCGCACCCCCGCCAAACTGGACCAGGCTGAACAGGCCATCCGCGACGCCGGCTACAGCACCCCGGTGCTGAAAGTCCCCACCGACATTGCCCAGGCCGAACAGTGCCAGACCCTCGCCGACCTGACGGTCGAGCACTTCGGCCAGATCGACGTATTGATCAACTCTGCCTACGCCCATGGTGCCTGGGGCAGTGCCTCCGAGTCGTCGATGGACGACTGGCGCAAGGCGATGGACGTCAACCTGTTCGGCACCATGCAGATGACCCAGGCCGTGCTGGCGCAGATGAAGAAACAGAAGTCGGGCAGCATCGTCATGATCAACACCATGGCCACCCGCACGCCCAACCAGCTGGAATCGGGCTATGCCGTCTCCAAGGGCGCGTTGAAAACCGCCGTGCAGTACCTGGCCCAGGACCTCGGCCCGTACGGCATCCGCGTCAATTCCACCTTCATGGGCTGGATGTGGGGCGCACCGGTCATCGGCTACTTCGAAAGCGAAGCCAAGCGCCAGGGGGTGCCAATGGCGACGCTGGTCGATCAGGTCGCCCAGCAGATTGCGTTGCGCAAGATCCCCGATGATGGTGACTGCGCCATGGCCGCCCTGTACCTGGCCAGCGACTACGCCAAAGTCATTACCGGCGCGCAACTGGATGCCAACGGCGGTCACTTTCTGCCCTGCTGAACAACCCGAGGCGACAGGGATGTCGCTTTTTTTATGGTACTTCTCGGAATCCCGGGGACGTTGAGGCGGCGGGCTTATCCATTCAATGTGGCGCGGCGGCTGGCCCCTTCCGGGGCCACGCGGCCTACGACTTGCTACGCCAAGTCTACGGCTCGCGTCTTCGGCTACGCCGAAGGTGCTGCGCACTGCCCCTACAGGCACCTCCGCTCAGCCTCCTGAAGTCGCAGTTGGCGGCGCCTGAACTTGCGTGCATGAAGGTCAAGATCAACACGTTGAAGCGGGATTTTCCCGCGATGCGATGTAACTGGCAGGTCGATATCGCGGGGCAAGCCCGCTCCCACCGGG
>JBOICD010000045.1:0-12866 GCA_050739855.1 Pseudomonas sp. | reverse complement strand
GGCTTGCCCCGCGATAGGCCTTACAGTACGTCCAGCAGCTCGACGTCGAACACCAGTACGCTGTGCGGCGGAATGCTGCCAACGCCCTGAGCGCCGTAAGCCAGCTCGCTCGGAACGTACAGGCGCCATTTGCTGCCGGCGTTCATCAGTTGCAGGGCTTCGGTCCAGCCAGCGATCACGCCGCTGACCGGGAACTCTGCTGGCTGACCACGCTCGTAGGAGCTGTCGAACACAGTGCCGTCGATCAGGGTGCCGTGGTAGTGAGTGCGCACGCTGTCGTCACGGCTTGGCTTGGCGCCTTCGCCTGCGGTCAGGACTTCGAACTGCAGGCCCGAAGCCAGGGTGGTGATGCCGTCACGCTTGGCGTTTTCAACCAGGAAGGCCTTGCCTTCGCCAGCAGCAGCTTCGGCCTTGGCCGCGGCTTCAGCCTGCATGATTTCACGGATGACCTTGAAGCTGGCCGACAGGTCTTCTTCGCTGACGCGGCTGTCTTTGCCGTTGAAAGCGTCGGTCAGGCCGGCCAGGATGGCGTCCAGGCTAACACCCGGTGGCGGGTTGTCACGCAGTTGGCCACCCAGCTGACGGCCGATGCCGTAGCTGACGCGAGTTTCGTCGGTAGACAGGTTGATTTCGGACATTTGCTTGCTCCGCTGCAGGGCGCACGACAACCGCGCCCTTTATGAAAAGGGCGAGCAGCCTAGCACACTGCGGCAAAGCAGTTCAGCTACCAGGCAGAACGGCGAGGCATCGGGATTTTCAGGTCGCCGTCACCGGCGTCGCCGCTCCCGCACATCTCGTCATCCATCGACCAGTGCACCATGTGCACCGGCACGGCAGGCAAGCCGCTGAGCAGCCGCTGCGCATCGACCACCGAATGCACTTTCACACGCTGCCCATGTTTGTCCGCCAATGGATGGGCATGGCCTTTTACCCGTGCTTCGATGATGAAATCGCCGCCTTCGATGGCGATCAGGTTGAGTTCTTCGACATGACCGGCCTTGGCCTCGGTGTTCAGTTGTTGAAGGTTCATGGTGATACCTCGCTACTGGAACGTTGAGCAGGCACTTCGAGTGACGGTTCATTTTTTGTACAGCAGGCGCCAAAGCACAAGGCAAAAACGCAACCGCCCGTCCGTTTTGCAACGGACGGGCGGTCATGCAGGTCGCCGGGCGGGTCGATCAATGCTTGGTCAGCTTATCCAGATAACCCATGGCGAAGGCCGATACCACGAAGGTCATGTGGATGATCACGTACCACATCAGGTACTCGGTCTCGATGTTGCGTGCATCCATGAACACCCGCAGCAGATGGATCGAGGAGATCGCCACAATCGACGCCGCCACCTTCATCTTCAGCGAAGACGAGTCCATCTTGCCCAGCCAGTTGAGCTTTTCCTTGTCCTCGTCGATGTCCAGCTGGGAAACGAAGTTCTCGTAGCCGGAAATCATCACCATCACCAGCAGACCACCGACCAGGGCCATGTCGATCAGCGAAAGGATCACCAGGATCAGGTCAGCCTCGGCCAGCGAGAAGATATTGGGCAGCACATGGAAGATCTCCTGGAAGAACTTCAGTGCCAGCGCCAGCAGGCCCAACGACAGACCAAAATAGATCGGGGCGAGTAGCCAGCGCGAGGCATACATCGCATTTTCGATAATACGTTCCATTGAAAACTCGTCAGGTGGCAAAAAAAGCGAGCGCGAGTATAACAGCCAGCCATGACAGAAAAAGCCCGTGGCACGCTGCCACAGGGGCAGCGTCGGGCGTTGTTGCGGTGCCTGCGGATCGACGCTTCAGGTTTCCGGGTGGAACTGGAAGTCGCCGACGTGATGGACCCGCTCACCATTGATCCGGCGTAGCTGGGCCTGCAGATGCACGCACCAGATCTGCGGGTCGTCGGCCACCTGATAGCCATGCAGGGTCAGGCTGTCGACAATCGCGTCGAGCACCGACTCGGCCACGAAGGGCCCGTGAAAAGGCCCCTGGGCCTTGATCGCGGAAGGTTGCTCGCCAGCCATGCCGGCGGCAAACAAGAGGGTCCACATGCCGTTGTCACCGGCCAGTGGGCGAATGCTGCATTCAATGCGGGTCACCAGGCCCAGGCATTGGCGGGTGAGGCTGAGGCTGCGCGGCATGGCGACGATCCTCGGTAAACCCTGGTTCAGCCCTGCGGGCAAGGCTGTTTCGATCCTGTAATGACTACGATCCCTGCATTGAAGAATAGAAGAAATCCGCTGCCGCGTGAAAAAACCGGCGCCCAGCGGTCATGACCGCTGCGGCGCCGATAATTTGACTCAGGACGATTTCACCTGAGCCAGGGCTTGCTCGGCATGCTCTTTCTCGGCCTCCTTGAGTTCCTCTTCACTGATCATCTCGGCAATCACCCGCAGGCGCTCTACCACGCGGGCGTTGACACTGCCCTCGGGGAATTCGCCTTCGGCATCCGGCTCACCGGCCGGTTCGCCGACCAACAGGCTCAACGCCTCGTCGGCCTGGCTGACCGCATAGACGTGGAACATCCCTGCGCGCACCGCCTGCAACACCCGCTCATCGAGCATCAAGGTGGCGACGTTGGCGCGCGGTATGATCGCGCCTTGCTCGCCGGTCAGTCCGCGCGCCTCGCACAGGCGGAAGAAGCCTTCGATTTTCTCGTTGACCCCGCCAACCGCCTGCACTTCGCCGAACTGGTTGATGGAACCTGTGATGGCGAAGCACTGTTTGAGCGGGGTTTTCGACAACGCCGAGATCAGCGTGCAGGCCTCGCCAAGCGACGCACTGTCACCGTCCACGTAACCGTAGGACTGCTCCAGGGCAATACTCGCCGAAATCGCCAGGGGGAATTCCTGGGCATAACGGCTGCCCAGGTATCCGGTGAGGATCATCACGCCTTTGGAGTGAATCGGCTGGCCGAGATTGACCTCACGCTCGATATCGACAATGCCGCTGCCACCGGGATAAACCGTGGCGGAGATGCGCGCGGGTATACCGAAGGCCGAATCCCCGACTTCCAGCACGGTCAGGCCGTTGCACTTGCCAACCGCAGCGCCTTCGGTGTCGATGAGGATGATCCCGGCCAGCATGTCGTCGAGGATTCGCTGCGAGACCCGGCCGGTGCGGGTCGCCTTGGCCTTGAGCGCCCGTTCGATATGACCGGCATCGGTCATCTCGTCGTTGGCCAGGTGACGAATGAAATCCGCCTCGCTGACCAGCTGGAACAAGTCGCCAATGCGCGCCGACAACCGCCCCTGATGTTCGGCCAGGCGCGCACTGTAGGTCGCCAGACGCGCCACCGCATCGGCACTCAGCGGTGCCATGCCCTCCTCGCTGGTGCGGGTCTTGAGCAACTGGGCGAACTGCTCCAGGCTCTCGTCGACCATGGGGATGTCTTCGTCGAAGTCCACCAGCACCCGGAACATTTCCTGGAAGTCCGGATCATGGTCCTGCAAGGCATAGTACAGCTGGCGCGAGCCGATGATCACCACCTTGATGTTCAGCGGCAGCATCTGCGGATTGAGGGTGACGGTGGCCAGGCGGCCATATTCACCGAGCGGCGATTCCATCTTCAGCTTGCGCGACTGCAGGGCGCGCTTGAGCGCATCCCAGACAAACGGCTCACCAAGCATCTTCTCCGCTTCGAGGATCAGGAAGCCGCCATTGGCCCGATGCAAAGCGCCGGGGCGCAGCTGGCGGTAGGTGGTGTAGAGCGCGCCCTGGTCGGTGCTGTATTCGATCCGGCCAAACAGGTTGTCGTAAGTCGGGTGCGGCTCGAACACCACCGGTGCGCCGCCACTGACGTGATGACCCACCACCAGGCTCGGGGCGTATTGCTCTTCCAGCAGCTTGCGCGCCTGGGCGTCTGTCTTGCTGTCATCGACCAGTTGCTCGACCACCGTACGCAGCAGATAAACCTGCATGGCCTGCAGGTAGGCGCACACGGCAGCGTTCTCCGCGTACTTTTCAGACAGCGGCGCGAGCAAAGGCTGGAGCGCCAGGGTGATGGTTTCTTCGTTCAAATGACGCAGCTGATTGTTCGACTCGCGCTTCCACTGCGGCAAGCTGGCCAGCTCTTCATTGAGGCGCTCTTCAAGGACGGCGATGTCTTCATGGAAGCGCTCGCGCTCGGCCTCCGGCAACTGGGCGAACTCCGCCTCGTCGAGTGCCTTGCCATCGGCCATCGGCGTGAAGGCGACGTTGCTGCTGTCACGGTACAGGGCCACGTCCTTTTCCAGCGAGGCGCGCTCGATCACATCCAGAGCGCGGTCATAACGCTGATTGAAGGCGCGGTCGATGGCACTCTTCTTCTGCTGGTAGGACGGGTGTTCGAATACGGCCGGGAAGGTTGCCAGCAGGTTGTCGATCAGGCCGCCAATATCACTGATGAACGCACCCGCACTGCCCGGCGGCAGTTCCAGGGCGCGCGGCTCGCGCGGCTCGTCGAAATTATTGACGTAGACCCAGTCCGACGGCGTGTGCAGGCGCTTGCCTTCGGCCTTGAGGTAACGTTTGACGAACGAGAAACGCCCGGTGCCGGGCTCACCCATGACAAACACGTTGTAACCGGGACGGGGCATGGCGACGCCGAACTGCAAGGCTTCGACAGCACGTTCCTGGCCAAGCACACCGCGAAAAGGCTCCAGATCATTGGTGGTGGAAAAGGCGAACTGTTCGGCGGAAAACGGCCGGGTCAAGGCTTCTGGCGCAAGACGCAGGCTCGCAGCGACAGGATCGGGCATCGGGCTTCCTTACTTCGGCGGGGCAGATGACGGCATTCTGGCGCCGCCTGCCCGCGCCTTGCAAGGCTCATCGGCACAATATGTCGCAGGGTCGAAAACCCGCGCCAGGTCAACATTCCTCAGCAATTTTTCGCAATAAATCACGGAACCCTTAGATCGTGCCTAAACTCCATTACTGCGCGGCTGGGTAAACAACCGACCCGCCCCTGGCAACTCTGCTGACAGACATGCCAGATAACCCTGACCTTTGGTATCGACGACTAGAAAGAGAACAAAGCTATGAAACGGATTCTTCTGGGTACCCTATTCACCGCGGTTTCCCTCAACGCCATGGCCCAGGCCCCTGGTGGACCGGACTGCGGCTGGGGCAACATGCTGTTCGAGGGCCAACGCGGCACGCCGGCCCACTTCCTCGCCTCCACCACCAACGGTACATCCGGCAACGCTACGTTCGGCATGACCTCGGGCACCAACGGCTGCTCGACCAACTCGGCACTGACCTATGGCGGTAAATCCTGGTTCGCCATGAACGGCATGATGAACGAGCTCTCCGAAGACATGGCAAAAGGTCAGGGCGAAGCGCTGACCACCTACGCCGTGGTGCTTGGCGTCGCCCCGGAAGACCGTGCGCACTTCGCCGCCGTCACCCACCAGCACTTCCAGGAAATCTTCAAGACGGCGGATGTGACCGCCGAAGACGTTCACAGCAACACCCTGGCGGTACTCAAAAGCGATCCACGCCTGGCCAAATACGCGCCCCAGGCTTAAGCTCGGCCCACCCGCCCCAGGCCGGGGCGGGTTGTTTCCTGCCTCTATCGGCATCATTCAGACGTAGTTGCCCGACATGCTCAAACGCCTTGCCTACCTGGCGCTCTGTGCCTGCGCCCCGCTGCAAGCTGCTCCCTCGTTCGATGACACGCGCCTTGCGCAACTGGCCGCCGACCGTTACTGGATATCCCTGGGACATTACGAGACCGCCAAGCTCGGCGGCTGGCGCAGCTATGTCGATGACCGGCGTTTCTTCCTCGCCGAGGACGGTGCCCACCATCCCGACCAGGAGCTGCGCGCCACGCTGCAGGCCCTCTATGCACCGGCAAGTCTGGGCAACAAACATGCGCAATGTGTATTCCCGGCACGCGCCCGCTGGCTGCGCGAACAACTGCAGCTCGATGACCTGCCGGCACCGGACTGCAAGGAATACACCCAGTGGTACAAGGACGTCTCACCGCACAGTGCGGTGATGATCTTCCCTGCCGCCTACCTCAACAGCCCCTCTTCGATGTTCGGCCACACCCTGCTGCGCATCGACCAGGCCGACGTGCAAAGCAACCAGACCGCCCTGCTCAGCTACGCGATCAACTTCGGTGCCTACATCGAGGGCAACGACAACAGCATCCTCTACGCCTGGAAAGGCCTGATGGGCGGCTATCCGGGACTGTTCGCGCTGGTGCCTTACCAGGAAAAACTCTCCGAGTACCGCAGCCTGGAAAACCGCGACCTGTGGGAATACCGGCTTAACCTGACGCCGGAAGAAACCGGGCGCATGGTCGAACATGTCTGGGAGCTCAAACAGATCCAGTTCGACTACTTCTTCTTCGACGAAAACTGCTCCTACCGGCTGCTCGAATTGCTTCAGGTCGCCCGCCCGAGCCTGCACCTGACCTCACAGTTTCCCCTGACCGCGATTCCCACCGACACGGTCAAGGCGGTCAAGCAGTCGGGCCTGGTGGAGCGCATCGACTATCGCCCATCCCGCGAACGTGAACTGCTGGAGCGTGCCAAGCCGCTGGATGCCGGGGAGCAGCAACAAGTGCTGGCGGTCAGCGCCGATACGGCGCATCTGCAAAGTGCCGAATTCACCGCCCTGCCCCGCGACCGCCAGGCGCTGGTCCAGGATGCTGCCTACCGCCTCGAACGCTACCGCGCCAACGGCCAGGAGCGTGATCCGGCGCGGACCCAACGCAGCTTCGAGCTGCTGCGGGCGATCAACCGCAACCCGGCGCCGGAGCTGGACATTGAACGCCCGGGCCTGCCTGAAGATGGCCATCAGTCGCGCACCTGGCAGCTTGGCGTGGGTACCCGCGAAGACCGTGCCTTTGCCGAATATGGCCTGCGCATGGCCTACCACGACCTCAACGACAACGCCTACGGCTTCCCCTTGGGTGCACAGATCGAGATCCTCCAGCTCAAGGTGCGCCAATACGAAAACAACGACTGGCAGGTACAGCGCCTGGACCTGGCCACCATCCGCTCGCTGACGCCGCGCAACGCCCTGCTGCAACCCTGGTCGTGGCAGGTGACCGGCGGCCTTGAGCGGGTGCTGGGCAAGCATGACGATGAAGTGCTGGTCAGCCACGTCAATGGCGGTGCGGGCGGTACCTGGCAACTGGCCGACGAAATGCTCGGCTTTGCCCTGGGTACGGTGAGGGTCGAACACAACAACGACTTCGCCGAATTCATTTCTCCGGCTGCCGGCTTCAACACCGGTCTGTTGTGGCGCAATCCGTTGGGCAATCTGAGTGTCGAGGCAAAGGCCGATTACTTCACCAATGGCGAAGTGCGCCGTAGTCTGAGCTTGAACCAGCAGTGGGAGCTGTCCCGCGACCTGGGTTTGCGTTTGAGTGCCAAGCGTGAATTCAGTCAGCTGGCGACGGCGCAGAACGAGGTGATGCTGGAGTTGAAGTGGTATCACTACTGAACCTGTGGGGCTTGCCCCGCGAGGCGATGTAGCTGACAGTCCGCAATCGCGGGGCAAGCCCGCTCCCACAGGCAGGTACCTCGACAATCTGTCAGTATGGTCTCCTCTGTAAGGAGGCCATCATGAGCCGAGCATTCGTCAACGAAGACCAGGCTACCGCCCAGGCCGACCAGCCGGTGGAGCGCAAGATCAGCGAACAGCCCAATTATGTCACCACCCAGGGCCTGGCCCAGTTGCAACAACGGGTCAGTGAGCTAAACGTTCTGCATAACCAATTGCAGGCCCAGGGCGAGCACGCCGACAAGCAACGCCTGGCCGACGCTGAGCGTGACCTGCGCTACTTCAACGCCCGCGTACAGAGCGCCCAGGTCGTTGCCAAGGCGAGTGCATCAGACAAGGTGCAGATTGGCAGTCGGGTGATTTTTATCGATGAACAGAACCAGAAGCATCAGGTGCAGTTGGTCGGTGAAGATCAGGCCGATGCGGCCAGGGGCCTGATCAACTGGGGCTCACCGCTGGGTCAGGCGCTGCTGGGAGCCGCGCCCGGTGATGAGGTGCTGTGGCGACGACCGGCAGGGGATCGGTCGATCGAGATCGTCGCCATCGAGCCTGAGGTTTAGACCACGCCCTGGGCCAGCATGGCGTCGGCAACCTTGACGAAGCCGGCGATGTTGGCGCCTTTGACGTAGTTGATCCGGCCGTTTTCCTCGCCATAGTGCACACAGGCGTGGTGGATCGACTGCATGATGTTGTGCAGCTTGCTGTCCACTTCACCCGCGGTCCACAGCAGGCGCATGGCGTTCTGCGACATTTCCAGGCCGCTCACCGCAACACCGCCAGCGTTGGAAGCCTTGCCCGGAGCGAACAGGATGCCGGCCTCGATAAAGATATCCACAGCGTCGAGGGCGGTCGGCATGTTCGCGCCTTCAGCCACGCAGATGCAGCCGTTGCGCAGCAGGGTGCGAGCGTCTTCGCCATTCAGTTCGTTCTGGGTGGCGCACGGCAAGGCGATATCGCACGGCAGGCTCCATGGCGTCTGGCCCTTGCGGAACTCCAGGCCGAAGCGCTCGGCCAGCTCGCTGATGCGGCCGCGCTTGACGTTCTTCAGCGCCATCAGCGCATCCCACTGCTCGTCGGTCATGCCGGCTTCGCAGAACAGGGTGCCTTCGGAATCAGACAGCGAGATGACCTTGCCGCCCAGGTCCATGACCTTGCGCGCGGCATACTGGGCGACGTTGCCGGAACCCGAGATCGCCACGCGGCGACCGTCGATGCGCAGGTCCTGACGCTTGAGCATCTCTTCAGCGAAGTACACGCAACCGTAACCGGTCGCTTCCGGACGGATCAGGCTGCCACCGTAGGTCATGCCCTTGCCGGTCAGCACCGAGGTGAACTGGTTGGCCAGGCGCTTGTACTGGCCGAACATGAAGCCGATCTCGCGGGCGCCGACACCGATATCACCGGCTGGCACATCCAGATCCGCGCCGATGTGACGGTACAGTTCGCTCATGAAGGCCTGGCAGAAGCGCATGACTTCGGCATCGCTCTTGCCCTTCGGATCGAAGTCCGAGCCACCTTTGCCGCCGCCCATCGGCAGCGAGGTCAGGGAGTTCTTGAACACTTGCTCGAAGGCCAGGAACTTCAGCACGCCGAGGTTCACCGAAGGGTGGAAGCGCAGGCCGCCCTTGTACGGGCCGATGGCGCTGCTCATCTGAATGCGGTAGCCGCGGTTGACCTGGACCTTGCCTGCGTCATCAACCCACGACACGCGGAACAGGACCGCCCGTTCCGGTTCGACCATACGCTCAAGAATGCCGGCCTGAAGGTAATGCGGATTGGCCTCAAGGAATGGCCAGAGACTGCGCAGCACTTCTTCGACAGCCTGGTGGAACTCAGGCTGGGCAGGGTCGCGCTGTTTCAGGCGCGCAAGGAAATCTTCGACGGATTCGATCATAGACACTTCACCAGATAGAGATTTGGACTTATTGGTTTTTTTCCAGACTCTACCAAGAACCAGTCGCACCGGAACAGAGCGAGATGTCGTTTTTATGAAATTAAATGGTGCATTTGTATAAGTGTATACATGTTCGTGGGGCAAGCCCGCTCCCCCAGAATGAACAAATATCCCTGTGGGAGCGGGCTTGCCCCGCGATGAGTAACGAAAAAAAAACGGGACCCGAAGGCCCCGTTTCAGTGCAAAACCCGAAGGGTTATGCCAGTTTTTTGTGCCGTACCCGGTGTGGCTGGGCAGCAGCTTCGCCGAGACGCTTCTTGCGGTCGGCTTCGTACTCGGTGTAGTTGCCTTCGAAGAACACCGCTTGCGAATCATCTTCATAAGCCAGGATGTGGGTCGCCACACGGTCCAGGAACCAGCGATCGTGAGAGATCACAATGGCGGCGCCCGGGAAGTCCAGCAGGGCTTCCTCCAGCGAACGCAGGGTTTCCACGTCGAGGTCGTTGGACGGTTCGTCGAGCAGCAGGACGTTGCCGCCTTCTTTCAGGGTCAGGGCCAGGTGCAGACGGCCACGTTCACCACCGGAAAGGTCCTTGACGAACTTCTGCTGGTCGCCACCCTTGAAGTTGAAGCGGCCGACGTAGGTCCGCGACGGAATCTCGTAGGTGCCGATACGCAGCTGGTCGGAACCGTCGGAGATCTGCTGGAACACGGTCTTGCTGCCGTCCAGGTCTTCGCGGCTCTGGTCAACACAGGCCAGTTGCACGGTTTCACCGATCTCGATGCTGCCCGAGTCCGGTTGCTCCTTGCCCATGAGCATGCGGAACAGGGTCGACTTACCGGCACCGTTACCACCGATCACACCAACGATGGCGCCTTTAGGCATGGCGAACGACAGGTTGTCGATCAGTACGCGATCGCCATAGCCTTTAGTGACGTTCTTGAATTCGATGACCTTGTCACCCAGGCGAGGACCGGCCGGGATGTAGATCTCGTTGGTTTCGCTGCGCTTCTGGAATTCCTGCGACTGCATTTCCTCGAAGCGTTGCAGACGCGCCTTGGACTTGGACTGACGAGCCTTGGCACCTTGGCGCACCCACTCCAGCTCTTCCTTCATGGCCTTTTCATGGGCCGACTGCTGTTTGGATTCCTGGGCCAGACGATCGGACTTGGCTTCCAGCCAGCCCGAATAGTTGCCTTCGTACGGAATACCGGCGCCGCGGTCGAGTTCGAGGATCCAGCCAGCGACGTTGTCGAGGAAGTAACGGTCGTGGGTAATTGCGACCACAGTGCCCGGGAAGTCGTGGAGGAAGTGCTCCAGCCAGGCGACGGAGTCGGCATCCAGGTGGTTGGTCGGTTCGTCGAGCAGCAGCATGTCGGGAGCCGACAGCAGCAGACGGCACAGGGCCACACGGCGCTTCTCACCACCGGACAGGTGTTCGACCTTGGCCTCCCAGGCCGGCAGGCGCAGGGCATCGGCCGCGACTTCCAGCTGGCGCTCCAGGTTGTGACCGTCGCTGGCCTGCAGGATGGCTTCAAGCTTGGCCTGTTCGGCGGCCAACTTGTCGAAATCGGCATCCGGCTCGGCGTAAGCGGCGTAGACCTCGTCCAGGCGCGCCTGGGCGTCCTTGATCACGCTGACCGCTTCCTCGACCACTTCACGGACGGTCTTGCTCGGGTCCAGCTGCGGTTCCTGTGGCAGGTAACCGATGTTCAGCTCCGGCATCGGACGGGCTTCGCCGTCGAACTCTTTGTCGACGCCAGCCATGATCTTGAGCAGGGTGGATTTACCCGAGCCGTTCAGGCCGAGCACACCGATCTTGGCGCCGGGGAAAAACGACAGGGAGATGTTCTTCAAGATTTCCCGCTTCGGCGGGACAACTTTGCCCAGCCGATGCATGGTGTAGACGTATTGAGCCATGGAAAAACCTAGCGTCAGAGACGAAAAAATGAGCGCGAAACAGATGAAGGGAGCCGCAGCCCCCAGGAAAGGGCCAAAGCTACCGCAATGCGCCTTGTTGGGCAAACCGCCGACGAACAGGGCTGGCACTTTGCCACGTTTGCGGGCATGCTAGCCGCCCTTCGGGCGTCGGGCTTATAGTGCGTGACCAGAGCCGCCGCCAGGACCGTGGCGCTTGCCAGCCAGCAGCTCTAAACCTGCCATCCAGCCATACCGCAGGATCATCGCTTGACCAATCTCACTCAGCCGCCATCCCTGCGCACGCCGTCCAGCGCACCCGGCTCTGCATTACGTGGTTCACTGAAAAGCGCGCTGGCCCTGCTGGTACTGCTGTTGCTCGGCTTGCTGCTCTGGCAACTGGTCGACCAGTACCGCCACACCCAGGCCGACCAGTACCAGCGCAGCCTCAATGCCAGCGCCGAGCTGGCCGACCACATGGCCCTGAGCATGTCGCTCAAGGCGCAGGTGGCCCACAGCATCGTCCAGCCTTACCGTTCGTCGCCAAACCCTGCGCAACTGCCAGACATCCTCGCAAAGTTGCAGGCCCAACTGCCGGCCTTGCAGAGCCTGGTGTGGATCGATGCCCGTGGCAAGGTACTCAGCGACAGCCTCGGCGCCACCCCGGATCGTCACGTTGTGGATGAGCTGCTGCGGCTCAACCAGGGCCACGACCATTACTACAGCAACAGCGCGGACAATCGTCAGATTTACCTGTTGCTGCGCCAGCCCGACGATGCCCCGGGTTACTGGCTGCTGCGCCTGGGCTCGGCCTACTACAGCGAACTGACCTCGCACCTGGACCGCCCCAACCACCCGTTGTGGCTCCTGGAAAACAGCCGCACCGGCGAGATCATCAATCGCCATCAACCGGCGCCGGGCAGTGACGAACCGCTGCAAAGCGTAATGCTGGCGTTCCTCGACAACAGTACCTGGCAACTACGTGGCCTGTACGATGCAGGATTGGCCCGCGAGCAACTGCTGCCGGCGCTGATCGGCAAGTGTGTGCTCGGCCTGTTCTGCGCCCTGCTACCCTTGCTTGCCTTGATCAATATGCGTCGCCGGCACCGCATGCTGCAGGAAAGCCGTCGGCGCTATCACGATATTTTCGAAGGCACTGGCGTTGCCCTGTGCGTGCTCGACCTCTCCGGCTTGCCTGCGCAGCTGGAGCGTCATCGACTGCGCAGCCGCCAGGCTTTGCAGCAGCGCCTGGCCTTCGATCGGGCGCTGCGGCGTGTCTTGCTGCAGGAGCTCAAGGTCACCGAGGTCAACCAGGTGGCCCTGCAACTGCTGGGGGTCAACTGCTGCGATGCCGCCTGGAAATGCCTGGTCGAGGGCGCGCAAGCCGGTATCGAAGGCATCGGTGTGCAGCTGGTTGAAGCGGTGCTGGACAACCAGCAGCAGCTGGAACTGGAAGTCCGCCTGCCAATCGCCAACGGCCAGGACCTGCACCTCTGGCTGATGGTGAAATTCCCCGAGCAGCGCCGCGACTATGAAGCGGTGATCCTCAGCATCAGCGACATC
>JBOICD010000044.1:0-13002 GCA_050739855.1 Pseudomonas sp. | reverse complement strand
TCACAGCGCAGCCCTGCAAGTACCGGTCTACCCGCATCTGATCCAGGCAGTGGAGCAATCAGGCTTGACCGCTGGCAGCATTGCCGTGGACGTTGGTTGCGGCGCCGGCCGCGATACCCGCTACCTGCTGGAACAAGGCTTCGTCGTCCATGCCTTCGACCAGGATGCCAACGCCCTGGCGCATCTGCAGGACCTGAGCGAGCACCCTCGACTTGCAGTGCAACAAAGCCGTTTCGAAGACTTCGATTACCCGCAAGCCGACCTGATCAGTGCGTGTTCCAGCCTGTTTTTCTGCCCGCCTCAGGCCTTCGGGCAAACCTGGCGCAAGATCGTCAGCGCCTTGCGCCCTGGCGGAGTGTTCTGCGGCCATTTCATGGGGCCAGAAGACAGCTGGGCACAGCTGGAGCGCGGCGATCTGAGCATCCATTCACCTGAGCAGGTCGAGCAGCTGTTCAGCGGTTTCGACGTGCTTGATTGGCATGAACACAATCAACCCGGACAGACCCTGCTCGGTCGTAGCAAACACTGGCACACCTGGTCAGTGCTGGCGCGAAAGACGGCTGCCAGGCAACACGCATAAACTGTATATACATACAGATAAAACTTGCCAGCCCGGTCAATCCTGAGCATTCTATGCCTCACTCCAGCCATAGAATGACACCCAGCCGGCATGCGTCTGTTTCTCTGCGAAAAGCCCTCCCAGGCCAAGGACATCGCCAAGGTCCTCGGCGCCAACCGCCGCGGCGATGGCTGCTGGGTGGGCACTGACGTCACGGTCACCTGGTGCATTGGCCACCTGCTCGAAACCGCACCGCCCGACAGCTACGACGCCCGTTACAAACGCTGGGTACTGGCTGACCTGCCGATCATCCCGAGCCGGTGGAAGATGCTGGTCAAACCAAAAACCGCCAGCCAGTTCAAGGCGGTCAAACGTCTGCTGGGCGAAGCCCGGGAGCTGGTGATCGCCACCGACGCCGACCGCGAGGGCGAGATGATCGCCCGCGAACTGGTCGAGCACTGCCGCTACCGCGGACCGATCCGCCGCCTGTGGCTGTCGGCCCTGGACGATGCCTCGATCCGCAAGGCCCTGGCCGCGCTCAAGCCCGGCAGCGAAACCTTCAGCTTGTATCACTCGGCGCTGGGCCGCTCGCGCGCCGACTGGCTGATCGGCATGAACATGAGCCGCCTGTTCACCTTGCTCGGACGCCAGTCCGGGTATCAGGGCGTGCTGCCGGTAGGTCGGGTGCAAACCCCTACCCTGCGACTGGTAGTGGATCGCGACCGCAGCATCGCTGACTTCGTGCCGGTGGCGTTCTGGGCCATCGATGTTCTGCTCGACAGTGCCGGGACCCGCTTCAACGCACAATGGCGCGCCGCCGAAGACGCCTGCGACGATCAGGGTCGCTGCCTCAACCGAGCCCTGGCCCAACAGGCCGCCGCGGCTATTGGCAATGCCGCCAGCGCACGTGTGGTCAAGGTGGCCACCGAGCGGGTACGTGAAGCTGCGCCCCTGCCCTTCGACCTTGGCACCCTGCAGGAGCTGTGCTCGAAAAAGCTCGGCCTCGGCGCCCAGGAAACCCTCGACATCGCCCAGGCGCTGTATGAAACCCACAAGCTGATCACCTACCCGCGCAGCGACTGCGGTTACCTGCCGCTGAGTCAGCACGCCGAGGCAGCGGCCATCCTTGCCGCGCTGCTGCGCGCTGACCCCAGCCTTGCACCGCTGCAGGGGCACCTGCAGGCCCAGCGCCGTTCACGGGCCTGGAACGATGCCAAGGTCAGCGCCCACCATGGCATCATCCCCACCGCAGCGGCCAGCGACCCTTCGCGTTTGCCGCCCAAGTACAAGGCGGTCTACACCCTGATTCGCGCCCGCTACCTGGCGCAGTTCCTGCCCAACCACGAATACGACCGCACCCAGGCCGACTTCGACTGCGCCGGCCAGGCCCTGCGTGCGGTGGGTAAACAGATCGTCGAGCCGGGCTGGCGCCGCGCCCTGCCTGAGGCGCTGACCCCGGCCAAAGGTCGTGAGGCTCCGGTCGCGCAAGTACTGCCAGCCTTGCAGCAAGGGCAGGACTGCGCCGTGACCGAAGTCAATCTCAAGGACCTGTGGACCCAACCGCCCAAACCCTTCACCGAAGGCGACCTGATCAAGGCCATGAAAAACGTCGCCAAACTGGTGGACGACCCACGCCTGAAACAGAAGCTCAAGGACACCACCGGCATCGGCACTGAAGCAACCCGCGCGGGGATCATCCTGGGCCTGCTGGACCGTGGTTATCTGGTCAAGCAGGGCAAGGCGCTGAGTGCCACGCCTGCGGCCTTCAGCCTGATTGACGCCGTGCCCCGGGCCATTGCCGATCCGGGCACCACGGCAATCTGGGAGCAGGCGCTGGACATGGTCCAGAGTGGTGAGATGAGCCTGGAAGACTTTGTTGCCAAGCAGTCGGCATGGATGAGCAAGCAGGTCGAGCGTTGTGCCGGGTTGAGCCTGACCATCAGCGGCCCGGCGCTGCCGCGTACACCGTGGAAGAAGAAGCGCAAGAGTAATGCGGGTGCGGATAAGCGGGTGCGTAAACCGCGGGCGAAAGTGCCGGGAAGTTGATGGACATATCGCGGGGCAAGCCCGCTCCAGCCACATCCCTGTGGGAGCGGGCTTGCCCCGCGATTAGACCCTCAGCTCCGCTTCACCGCCTGCAAGGTATAACTCAACGGCAACCGCCAACGGTCCTTGTCCAGCGACCATTCCCCTTCCGCGTTCTTGCTCATCTGCCCCGGCAAGGCCTCCCAGGGGATGCTGTCGTGCTCCACCAGTACGCTGATCTGCATGCCGTGGCGCAACAAGGCACTGACGACCTCGCCCAAACCATGGTTCCATTCATGGGTAACGGTGTGGCTGAGCGCGGTGTCCGTCTCGACATAGGTCTGGTCACTGTCCCAGACCGTCGGGGCTTCGCGCTCGAAATAGGGATACTCGATCACCAGCCGATCCTGATGATCTTCGTTCAGCGCCAGCAGCATCGGGTGCCCCTCGCGCAGGAACAAGCGGCCACCCGGCTTGAGCAACGCCGCTACCGTGCGCGCCCAACGTTCGATACTCGGTAACCAGATCAAAGCACCGATACCGGTGTAAACCAGGTCGAAGCTACCGGGGGTCAGTACCTGGTCAGCGGCATAGACATCCGACTCAACGTAGTCGATTACTTCACCACAGCGTTCGGCCAGGGCCCGGGCCTGGGCCAGCGACTGCGCGGAAAAATCCAGCCCGCTCACCTGCGCCCCCAGCCGTGCCAGCGACAGGGTGTCGGTACCGATATGGCACTGCAGATGCACTGCGCGCAAGCCACGGATGTCACCCAGGCGCGGCAGGTCGAAACGTACAACTTCGGACAGGTGCCGCGGATCGGCAATGAACCTGTCCACCTCATAGTCACTGGACGCCGCATGCAGCGACGCCCGCTCATCCCAGCTACGGCGGTTGAGTTCCAGCGAGTCGCTCATCTCCAGCCTTCCTTTGGCAAACATTAGAGCGTGCGACTATAGCCCCCTCAAAGCGCCAGACTCAAACTGACCATCAGATTGCGCGGCTCGCCCGGCAGGTTCCACACCGCGTTGTAACCGCGCTCATAGTATTTGCGGTCGAACAGGTTATTGAGGTTCAGGCCGACGGTGGCGTGCTCGCTGACCTTGTAGTGGGCCAGCAGGTCGAGCGTGCTGTAGCCCGGCAGGCGAAAACTGCTACCGGCCTGACCGGAGCGATCACCGACATAGTTGGCCGCCGCGCCGATATCCGATCCCTGCAACAAGCCCTGCTGAAACTCATACACCGCCATCAGGCTACCGCTGTGCCGGGGAATGCCAAGCAGGTCGCTGCCCTCGGGCAGGCTGGCATCGCCCTTGGTCACCTCGGCATCGATATAGGCATAGGCACCGATCAGGCGCACGGCATCGCTCAGCTGGCCACTGAACTGCAAGTCGATACCCTGGCTGCGGGCTTTACCGGCAGCAACGCTGTCGCCGAAGGCATCAGTGGTGATGACGTTTTCCTTGTCGATCCGGAACAGCGCCAGGGTCGCGCCTACGCGGCTGTCGAACAGATCGAACTTGAACCCGGTTTCATAGCCCAGGCCCTTCTCCGGCTTGTATACCTGCCCCTGAGTGCCGATGCTGTTGGGCTTGAACGAAGTCGAGGCGTTGGCAAACACACCGACCTCGGGAGTGAGCTGATACAGCAACCCTACTCGCGGCGTGGCCACGTCTTTTTCCTGCGTGTTGCTGACCTGACTGCTGCGGTTCTGTGCAGTCTGCTCGATATGCTCCAGGCGCACGCCGATCAGGCCGCGCAGGCGCTCGGTGAAGCTGATCTGGTCTTGCAGGTTGAGTGCGTAGCTCTGCGTGCGCTCAAAAAAGTCATTGGGCTTGACCAGTGCAGGTTTCGGCTTGCCGTACAGCGGATTGTAGATGTCCAGGCCATAGGCCAACGAAGTGGCGCTCTGCGGGTACTTCTGGCTGTTGCGGTAGTTCTCGTACTCCAGGCCAATCAGGCTCTGGTGTTGCCAACCGGCGAAGTCGAACTGGCCATGCAGTTCAGCCTGACTGATGTTGTCGTTCCACTCGAAATCCCGCTCGCGGTAGAAACGGCTGAGGGTGGTGCCGACCAGGCGCTGGGGCTCGGAGCTGTTGCCCTTGAGTCGGCCCTGCGTGTAGTGATTGGCCAGGCGCAGCTTCCAGCTGTCATTCAGGGAGTGCTCCAGGGTCAGGTCCAGGGTCTGGTTGTCGTTGCGGATGCGCCCATCGTTCGGTTCGCCAAAGAACGTCGAGCGGCTGACCGGACCCAGTTCGTTGTTCACCGCCGGGACCCCACGATCAAACACCGACTCGGTACGCGAAAACTCGCTGTCGATCGATAACAGCGTGTCCGGGCTCAACTGCCAGCTCAGTGATGGGCTGACGATACGCCGCTCACTGCCAACGTAGTCGCGAAAACTGCCGTTGTCCTCCACCGCCATATTGACCCGCGCCAGCACATGGCCGTCTTTGCTCAGTGGCGTGTTCACATCCAGGCTACTGCGATAGCGGTCCCAGCTGCCGGCGCTGGCCTTGAACTGCGTGAAGGCCTCGGCCTGGGGACGCTTGGTGACGATGTTCACCAGGCCACCCGGATCACCCCGTCCGTACAGGCTGGCCGCGGGCCCCTTGAGCACCTCGATACGCTCGATGCTCGAGGTGTCTGGGGCGCTGTAACTGCCGCGGTTGACGGCAAAGCCATTCTTGTACAGCTCGCCGGTGGTGAAACCGCGCACGCTGTAGTTGAGGAAGGTCAGGCCACCGAAGTTGTTCTGCCGGCTCACCCCGCCGGCGAAATCCAGGGCACGGTCGATGCGGGTACTGTTGAGGTCTTCAAGCACCTGGCTCGGCACCACGGCGATGCTCTGGGGGGTGTCGCGGATGTCGGTGTCGGTCTTGGTCGCAGTGCTGGAACGGTTGGCGCGATAGCCTTGCACCGGACCTGTGGCGGACTCTTCGACGTGGCGCTCACTGACAGTCAGGGTATCGAGCAGCACAGGCTGCGCAGATGCGGCGGGCAGCGCGAACAAAGAGGCAGACAGGCCGAGAGATAACCTTCCTAGGGGGTAGTTCATGGGGGCTCCTTAATGATTATGTAATAACATAACAATTAATGGAGTCATTTGAAAATGATTGGAGAGCTTCATCGCGGGGCAAGCCCGCTCCCACAGGTGCGATTCAGCCTTGTAGGAGCGGGCTTGCCCCGCGATCAAACCTCAGGCATGCACCCAACGCCGATGCAACCCACGAGCCAGTGCATCGAGCATGAACCCCAGCACCCCGATCAACAGCACCATGGCCATCAACTCCGAGTACGCCAGGCGATCACGGGTATCGAGGATGAAGTAACCCAACCCGGCACTGACCCCGAGCATTTCGCACGGCACCAGCACGATCCACAGGATGCCAATTGCCAGACGCACACCGGTCAGCACATGACCGATCACGCCGGGAATGATCACCTTGCACAGCGTCTCCCAACGGGTGGCACTGAGGCTGCGGCTCAGTTGCAGCCAACGCGGGTCGAGCTGACGCACACCAGCCGCGGTATTGAGCAGGATCGGCCACAACGCGGCAAAGGCCAGGAGGAAGTAGATCGGCTGGTCGCCCACGCCCATCAGCATCACCACCACCGGCATCCATGACAGCGGCGAGATCATGCGCAGAAACTGGAAGGCTGGCGAGGTCGCCGATTCCAGGTGGCGATAGCTGCCCACCAGCAAACCCAGCGGCACACCAATCAGCAACGCCAGCAGCAAGCCGATCAGGATGCGCTTGAGGCTGACCCAGACATGCTCGTAGACCTCAGCCTGCCCCAGCAGCTCGAGCAGACTGGCCAGGGTGGCCTCAGGCGAAAAACGTGCCGACAGGCCATCAGCCTCACCAAACAGGTGCACACCCAACCACCACAGCAGTAGCAATCCGAGCAAGCCGGCAGCCCCAAGGGCGCCATGCAGTACATGCTTACCCATCAGATCGCAAACTCCTCGCTACGCTCGAAGCTGTCCGGCAAACCGAAGGCCTTGAGCCCACCCACCGCCTCGATGCTGTTACGCACAAAACGGTCATCAACCAGGTCGCGGGCCGTATGTTGCGGGTCGAGACCGGCAAGGAAACCCTTCTCACCTTCAATCAGGGTGTTCTGCAGGCGACGCACCAGTTCTTCGGTGTAGCTGGGGAACGGATACGGCTGGAAGTCGATGCGCTTTTCATCCCACTGCGCATGCTGGATCGCGCCACTGGCAATGTAAGCCGCACGGTCATCGGCAGACGGTGCCAGCACCTGACTCAGCACCTGCGGGGTATGCGGGGTGTAACGGTTAGGACCGGCCTTGGACAGCAGGGCGGCGGCTTCGGCGCGGTGATCGCGGGTCCACAGCTGGGCTTTGACGATGGCATTGACCACCTTCTGCGACCATTCCGGGCGGTTGTTGAGGTCATGCTCGTGCATGAACACCACACAGCAGGCGTGGTTGCGCCAGATGTCCCCGGTAAAGCGCTGCACGCGGCCGACATTGAGGTCTTCGGCCAGGGCATTGAACGGCTCGGCAACGATGTAGCCGGCGATGCGCTTGCTGGCCAGGGCCGGCGGCATGTCCGACGGTGGCAGCACCACCAGGTTGACCTCGTTGGCGGCCAGCTGCGCGGTGGTCGGCTTCGATACCGGCGTCAAGCCATGGTCGCGGAACAGTTGCTGCACCACCACGTTGTGAATCGAATACCAGAACGGAATGGCCACGCTCTGCCCGCCCAGCTGCTTGACCTCGGTGATACCCGGAGCCACGGTCAGGCCCGAGCCACCGACATGGTTCCAGGCCACCACCTTGGCCGGTACCTTGCTGCCGTAGCGCGCCCAGACCGTCATTGGCGACAGCAAGTGAATGACGTTGACCTGGCCGGAGATGAACGCCTCGATCACCTGCGCCCAACTGCGCAGCAGCACCGGCCGTTCCGCCTTGATGCCTTCGGCTTCGAACAGGCCATTGTTGTGGGCCACCAGCAATGGCGTGGCGTCGGTGATCGGCAGGTAGCCGATGCGCACCGGGGCGTCCGGATCGCTGGCGGCACGGGCCTGCAAACTGCTCAGCAGCGGCATGGCGCCACCGGCCGTCAGCAAGGCGCTGAGTTTGATGAAATCACGACGAGTGTGGGTGAAGTCGTCCAGGCACATGGGCAGTCTCCGACGGCAGCGGCAAGGGTTCAGAATCAGGTTCAGGAGTGCGGCTGGCCCGCCGAAGGGTTTTGAGGATGTCGATACGCAACGCGCCCAGTTCCTCGACCCGCTGCTCGCGCGGTTGCGGCAGGTCAATGTGCCATTGGCCGAGGGTGCGCGCCGGGTGGTTGCCCAGTAGCAGCACGCGATCGGACAACAGCAGGGCTTCGTCGATATCGTGGGTAATCAGGATCGCCGCGGTGTTGTGCCGGGCGATCAGTTGCAGCAACAGCTGCTGCATGTCGGCGCGGGTCACTTCATCCAGCGCGCCGAAGGGTTCATCGAGCAACAGCACCTGCGGCTGACGCGCCAGGCAGCGGGCCAGCGCAGTACGCTGGGCCATGCCACCGGAGAGCTGCGCCGGGTACTGCTCGCGAGCGTGCTGCAGGCCGACCGCCTCGATGGCATGGTCAATCCGCGCGCGGCGCTCGCTGGCCGCAAGTTTGGGCTGACGGGCGAAATCGAGGCCAAAGGCAACGTTCTTTTCCAGGCTCAGCCAGGGCAACAGGCTGGGGTCCTGGAACGCCACTGCCAGGCGCGGATGCGGCCCCTGCAGCGGCTCACCGAGCAGACTGACGCTGCCACTGCGCGCCTGCTGCAGACCGGCCAGCACCCGCAACAGGCTCGACTTGCCGACACCGCTGGGACCGAGAATGGTGATCACCTCCCCCGGCGCCAGTTGCAGGTCGAAGTCTTCCAGCACGCTCTGCCAGCCTTGTTCACGCGGGTAGCCGAGGCTGATCCCGCGGGCTTCAAGCAACACCTGGGTCATGCTGTCGACGCCTGCCGTTGCAGCTCGGCGCGCAACTGCACCAGGCTTGGGGTGACGATCGGCACGAACGCCGACTCGCGCCAGCGCCGCGCGAAGCCTGCGCCATAAGCACTCAGGTAGGCCTTGCCGCCGCTGGCTTGCAGCTCCAGCTGCACGGCATCGGCAGCCGTCTCGGCCAAGGTGATGCGCAACTTGAACAGCGCGGCGGGCTGGATCAGGAAGCGCCCCTCGAGCAGGCCCTTTTTCAATTCGGCGACGGTGTTTTCCAGGCGTTCGCGCAACACACTCAAAGCTTCGCCGAGGAACGAACGCACACCTTGCAGGTGGCCTTCCACTTCATTCAACGAACGCCGCGCCAGGCCGATGGCCATGCCACATTGCAACCCCAGGAACGAAGGGCGGACCGCAGGCAGGAACTGCTTGGCGTTCTCGTGCAGCAGCCAGTCACGACTGAGTGCGACCTGCTCGAAATTCAACGCCGCCGTGTTGCTCGACTGCAGCCCCATCAGTTGCAGGTCGTCCGAGCGGGTGAGCCCGGCAGCGTTATCCGGGATCGCCAGCACGAACGGTGAAGCGCCCTCCTCTTCAATCGCTGCCGCCACGACAAAACCACCCTTGCGCAGGTTGGTGACCCAGAACAGGCGACCGTCGAGGGTCCAGCCCTGTGCATCGGCAAGGCCTCTGACTTGCAGCGCTTCGATACCAGACAGGTATTTCATGGCGTTGGACAGCCCGGTTGCGCCGGCCAGTTCACCGCTGAGCAGTTTCGGCAACAGGCGCTCGCGCAAGGCGGTATTGGGGCTGTGCAGCAGGTATTCGATAAAGGCACGCTGGCCCCAGAATACGAAGGCAGCGGCCAGGGAATGACTGGCGACGTTGGCCACGGTTTCCACCGCGTCGGCGACCGTACCGCCATTGCCGCCCAGGGTTTCGTCGATACCGACGCGCAACACCTGCGCCGCCGCCAACTGCCCCAACACTGCCTGCGGGTCGCAGTGGCCCAGATCGAGGGCTTCAGCCTCGGCATCCAGCCAGGTGACCAATGCAGGATCGAGCATAGCGTTTACTCCTTTAAAAAAGCGCCAGCCTGCGCCGGCGCCAAGGGTTCATTATGCCGAAGGCTGCCAGCGGTACTTGCTCAGCTCGTCATTGAGCGGCGTCTGGGCGAACACATTAGCAAAGTTGCACAGGGTGGCGAGGCTCACACCGAGAATCACTTCCAGGGCGTGACCTTCGCCATAGCCGGCTTCACGCAAAGCGCTGTAGCCGGCATCGCTGACATTGCCGCGAGTGGCGATCACTTCACGGGTGAACGCGGCCAGGGCTTCAAGCTTTTCCTGCGGCAGTTCGCCGCGGGCGCGCAGGGCGTCGACCACCTCTTGCGGCAGCTTGGCCTTGTTCAGCGCCACGGCGGTGTGACCGGCCACGCAGAAGTCGCAACCATGATTGGTGGCGGCCACCAGCTGCACCACTTCGCGCTCGGCCAGGCTCAGCTCGGCCTTGCCGTTGAGGGCCGAAACGGTGACGTAGGTTTCCAGCGCGGCCGGGGCATTGGCCAGCACGCCGAGCAGGTTGGGAATGAAGCCCGAGTTCTTCTGGGCGTTTTCCAGGAAAGGACGAGCGGCTTCAGGGGCGCTTTGCAGCGTGTGTAGAGTAACGCGCGACATGGAGTGGACTCCTGCATACTAGGGTGTCGCACAAGTCTGTTGGTTATAAGAAATACCTTCCATATTCTAGAGTCGTTATTACTTGCTCCTGAGTCTTTCCCTTAGATGATTTCCTCCAGCCCCCTTGTCGATTGGTTATTAGAAAGCCTTGAGCTAGACGCCAGCCTGTTCCATGTCGGGCGTTATTGCGGTGGCTGGCACGCCAGCACCCAGGGCCTGGCCCGGGCCAGTTTTCACCTGGTGGTACAGGGTCATTGCTGGCTGCACATAACTGGCCAGCCCCAGGCCGTTGCCCTGGAAGCGGGTGATGCGGTGTTCCTGCTGCGTGACCTTGAATACCGGTTGTCTGGCACGGCCGACTGCGAACTGGCCCGCCAGCAACCGCGCATGGCCATGCTGCCGCTGGACCATGACGCCAGTGACGGCGTCGGCCTGGTATGCGGGTTCTTTCATTTCCAGCCGGGCCTGTCGTCGCTGATCATCGAAGGCCTGCCCGACTGGCTGATCCTGCGTGCTGGCGACCCGGCCCTGAGTGCCGCCACCGCGCTGTTCGAGCTGATCCTCGCCGAATGCCAGCGCCAGCCTGCGCCCTCCTCGGCCTTGCTTGAGCGTCTGAGTCATCTGCTGTTTCTCTACGTGCTGCGCCAGCAGGTGCAGGCAGACCTGCCCATGGGCGGCCTGGTATCGCTGGCTCGCCACCCGCAATTTGCCGCCCTGGTCGAGCAACTGATCGAACATCCCGAACAACCCTGGCCGCTGGAAAGCATGGCAGCCTGCACCGGGCTGTCGCGTTCGGCCTTCTTCAAGCGCTTCAGCGAACTGGCCGGGCAATCCCCCGGGCAAGTGCTGCTGGCCCTGCGCATGCGTCATGCCTGCCGGTTGCTCAAGGCTCACAACACCGTCGAACAGGTGTGCGCTGCCGTCGGTTACCAGTCCATTGCCGCCTTCACCCGTGCCTTCAGCAAGGCCGTGGGCGTGCAGCCGGGTGCCTACCGACGCCAGCATGAAGGCCGCTGAGGCAAACTGCGGGCGGTAATCGAACACAAGCGAATTCCAGCCCTCAAGTCCATCCGGGCAGACTCCGATAGCAGACCACCCACCGCCGATTGCTCGGTACAGCGTGGTGCTGATAACAATTAAAAGGAGTACTGCCAGCATGTTCGCCGACCTGAAAATTCGCACCGGAATGTTCTGGGTGCTGTCCCTGTTCAGCCTGACCCTGCTGTTCTCCACCGTCAGTGCCTGGCGCGCGGCGGTGGGTAGCGATCAGCAGATCACCGAACTGGACCTCACCGCGCGCCAGTCGGACCGCTTGAACAACGCCCTGTTGATGGCGATCCGCGCCAGCGCCAATGTTTCCTCCGGCTTTGTCGAACAGAGTGGCGGCCATCACGACAGCGCCACCAAACGCATGGCACTGTCCGCACAGCTGATCGACAATAGCCGCGACCTGCTCGACGAACTGGTCAGTAATGCCCAGGACCCGGCACTCAAAGCCCTCGCTGTCGACCTGCAAAACACCTTCGGCAAATACGCGGATGCCGTCGCCGGGCAACGCGAGGCGACTCGGCAGAACGACCTGCAACGCTACTTCACCGTCAACACCGACGCGGGAAACGCCATGGCCCGCATGCAGGCCCTGCGCCAACAACTGGTGGCGGCCTTGAGCGAGCGCAGCCAGCAGATCATGCTTGAATCCGAGCGCCGTTTGAGCGCTGCCAAACTGCTGAGCCTGGCACTGGTCGTGGTCACCCTGCTGCTCGCCGTGCTGTGTTGGGGCTTTATCGCCCGCCGCGTGCTGCGCCCGCTGCTCGAAGCCAGCCAGCACTTTCAGCGTTTTGCCCAGGATGACCTGAGCGTGACCGTGCAAGTCACCCGCCGCGACGAGATCGGCGAGCTATTCGCCAACCTTGCCCACATGCAACAAAGCCAGCGCGCCACCTTGAGTCAGTTCACCGGCTACGCCACACAAGTGGCCCAGGCCGCCCAGGTGCTGGAGAACATCACCGAACAGAGCACCAGCAGCCTGCGCCAGCAGGACCAGGAACTGGAACAGGCCGCCACCGCCGTGACCGAAATGACCACCGCCGTGGAAGAAGTCGCGCGCAATGCCGTCACCACCTCACAAGCGGCCAACGCCTCCAATCAACTGGCCGGGCAAAGCCGCCAGCAGGTAAGCGACAACCTTGAGGGCACCCGTGCCATGGCCAGCGAAGTGCAGACCAGCAGTGAGCGCTTGCAGCAGCTGGCCGGGCAGATTCGAGACATTGGCCAGGTGCTGGATGTGATCCGCTCAGTGTCTGAGCAAACCAACCTGCTGGCGCTCAATGCCGCGATCGAAGC
This sequence comes from Pseudomonas sp., assembly GCA_050739855.1. Taxonomy (GTDB): domain Bacteria; phylum Pseudomonadota; class Gammaproteobacteria; order Pseudomonadales; family Pseudomonadaceae; genus Aquipseudomonas. The sequence continues at coordinate 440 of JBOICD010000044.1, read as the reverse complement.
GGCGCGTGCCGGGGAAGCCGGTCGTGGCTTTGCCGTGGTCGCGGATGAAGTACGCACCCTCGCCTACCGTACCCAGCAATCGACCCAGGAGATTGAGCAAATGATTGCCGGGGTGCAGCATGGCACCGAGGCGGCGGTGGCCTCGATGCAGGCCAGTACCCAGCGTGCCCAGTCGACCTTGGGTATCACCCAGGCATCGGGTCAGGTGCTTGAGGGGATCTACAGCGCTATCGGCCAGATCAACGAACGCAACCTGGTGATCGCCAGTGCGGCTGAAGAGCAGGCACAAGTGGCCCGTGAAGTGGACCGCAATCTGCTGAACATTCGTGAACTGTCGTCTCGCTCGGCGACCGGAGCGCAGCAGACGCGGGAGGCCAGCCAGGCGTTGTCGGGGTTGGCGGCGGAGCTGACGGCATTGGTGGCGCGGTTCAGGGTTTGAA
>JBOICD010000043.1:0-13109 GCA_050739855.1 Pseudomonas sp. | reverse complement strand
ACAACGGCCTGCTCGGCATTCGTGTCGAGGGTACCCGGCGTTTTCGCGTCGGGCCATTCGAAGTGCAGAAAGACCAGCTGCTGGTCGCCGATGTGTCGTGGTTGCCAGAGCAGGACGAAATACCGCTGGAGGATGACCATCATGACTTGCTGGCGCTGTTGCAAGCGCTGGGCGAGCATCCAATGGTCGCGTCACTGGGCATGCCGGTGGCGGTCACAGGTCAGCAGGCATTGGCCAACCAGTTGGCTTACCTGTTGCCCTTTGTCGAAGAGGACAAGCTCGACCTGCTGGCCATCGACTCTCCTCGGCAACGCCTGGACGCTATCCAGGCATTGCTTGACCGACTGCAAGGCGAGTTGTTCGCCTGAACCCTCAATACTGATAACGCAACAAGGCGTGCGGCAGCGAATGCAGGCTGAAGAACGCCAGCAAGGCCACGCAGGCCGGCAGAATCAACCACCAGACTTTCAACGGCAGGGCGGTGATCGGCTCGCGGTGCTGGGTCAGTGTCAGGCTGGTGGCGCAGATGCAGCAGGCGAGCATGGCCCCGGCGAGGATATCGGTTGGCCAGTGCGCGCCCAGGTAGACCCTCGATAGCGCAATGGCCAGCGCCGGCAAACACCCCAGCAGGATCCAGGTCAGGCGCATGCGCGCCGGCTGGCCACGTCCGGCCAGTACCGCCAGCACCAGGAAAAAGGCGAAGGCTGCCGAACTGTGGCCGCTGGGCATGCTGTAGGTGGTCAAGGGATCGCTCAGCACTTGCGGGCGGGCGCGGGCGAACAGCCATTTCAAGCTGCCATTGGCCAGGGCCGTACCGATCAGGGTGGCACCGGCAAAGATCGCCGGACGCCATTGACGTGCCAGCAACAACAGGCCGGTCAGCAAACCACCGAGGAAGAACTGGGTGCGAAAATCACCCATGCGCGTGATCAGTACCACGCTGCCATCGATGACATTGCTGCGATGTTCCTGAATCAGGGTCATCAAACCCTGATCGAATTCATGTAAATACGGCCAGCCGACAAACAGCGCAGCCAGGGCCAGCAGACTGAGGCCGGCGATCACCCGGGTGCCGCGGCGCATGCTGCGCAGGCTGCAGTTGATACTGACTCCGACCAGTATGGCCAGGCCTGCAGCGATCAGGCCTGCATCGAGCCAGAACCCTTCGGGCAGCGGCAAGCGCATGGCGGCGCCAGTGGCCCAGCCAGGCAGCAGGTACGCGATAGACCAGCCGGCACCGGCCAGCAGGCTGACCGCGATAAAGCGTGGCAGGGGCATGTCGAACATGCCGGCGACCATCGGCAGCATCGGGCGCAGCGGTCCGATGAAACGACCGACCAGCAGGCTGGCGATGCCGTAGCGCTGGAAGTAGGTTTCGGCGCTGCCGATCCATTCCGGGTGATGGCGCAGCAAGGGCAGGCGACGGATGTTCTGATGGTACTTGCGCCCCAGGGTGTAGGAGATGGCATCACCCAGCAGGCCACCGAAGAACCCCAGCAGCAGGGTTTCGCCCAGTGACAGGGCGCCGCTGCCGGCCAGCACGGCCACAGCGAACAGCAGTACGGTGCCAGGCACGATGATCCCGGCGATGGCCAGGCACTCCACGCAGGCCACCAGAAAAATCGCCAAGCCAAGCCATTGCGGGTTGGTGCCTAGCCAACCGGTCAGGCTGTCGAGCCATTGGCCCATCGTGTCAGTTTCCTTGTGTCAGTAGAAAGTAGTCCCGGCCTTCGACTTGGCCCCGGCGCAGCGGGTTCCGTGTGCAATGGCGGGCAAAGTCGGCGTCGACGAAACGGTAGGGCAGATGCTCGTCGCGGCCATGGGGAATGCCCAGGCGGGCGGCCTGAATAATGTGTTTCACATTGATACCGCAGTCTTCGACAAACAGTTGCTCGGGGTCGAAGCGCTTGCCGTCCCAATGCGGCACTTTCAGGCCCAGGGCCTTGCACAGCAGAGTCTGCCCGGCGCACAGGCGTTCGGCAGGACGGGCCTGGCCGCTGGCGTCGGGGTTGTTCAGTTGCATCTGCGCCAGGCTGTTGTCGTCGCTGATGGCGTCGACGAACGGATACGCCGACTTGATCAGCACGGCATTGCCCGGGCCATGGGCGCTGAAGTTCAGCGAGTCACCGCCGCGCGCGTAGTACATGTAGATGTGCCCGCCATCGAGGAACAGCGCCTTGCGCTTTTCGGTGTAGCCGAGCGACGCGTGGCTGCCTTTGTCGCTCAGGTAATAGGCCTCGGTCTCGATGATCCGTGCCGCCAGCCAGTACGGACCGTGACGGTGGCGGATGACCTTGCCCAGCAGGGCTTTGGCCAGTTCCTGGGCGTCGCGGTCGAAGAAGCTGTCGGGCAGGGCTCGGGACGGGCAGGGGGCTGAGTCGGGCATGCGGGCGGATTCACGGTGGTCAGGTCGGCGATGATAGCAATTTATGTCTTAATTGATGCTGAACAGCTGCCAGGCCCCCTGTGGGAGCGGGCTTGCCCCGCGATAAGGGTGGACTGGCCATTAAATGAACACTGTTTTCGACCATCCGCCTGTCACCGCTGGGCGTGGGGCGGCGTGCCAGTTATAATCAGCCGATTTCCCCTTCGCCAAGACACTGAGCCCATGACTGAGTCCGTTCTTGACTACATGACCCGCCTGGGTCGCGCCGCCCGTGAAGCTGCCCGCGTCATCGCCCGCGCCAGTACCGCGCAGAAGAACCGTGCGCTGCAGGCCGCAGCCAATGCCCTGGACGCCGCGCGCGCCGAGCTGTCTGCCGCCAATGAACTGGACCTGGCCGCTGGCCGCGCCAATGGTCTGGAGCCCGCCATGCTTGAGCGCCTGGCGCTGACCCCTGCACGGATCGACGGCATGATCGTCGGCCTGCGCCAGGTGGCCAGCCTGCCGGATCCGGTCGGGGCGATCCGCGACATGAGCTATCGGCCTTCGGGTATTCAGGTCGGCAAGATGCGCGTGCCGCTGGGCGTGATCGGGATCATCTACGAATCGCGGCCAAACGTGACCATCGATGCGGCCAGCCTGTGCCTGAAGTCGGGCAACGCCACCATCCTGCGCGGTGGTTCCGAAGCCATTCACTCCAACCGCGCCATTGCCGCCTGTATCCAGCGCGGCCTGGCCGAAGCCGGCCTGCCGGCTGCGGTGGTGCAGGTCGTGGAAACCACCGACCGCGCAGCCGTCGGCGCGTTGATCAGCATGCCCGAGTATGTCGATGTGATCGTGCCGCGCGGCGGCAAGGGCCTGATCGAACGCATCAGCCGTGATGCACGGGTACCGGTTATCAAGCACCTGGACGGCATCTGCCACGTTTATGTGGCCGCACACGCGGAGCTGGACAAAGCCCGACGCATTGCCTTCAACGCCAAAACCTACCGTTATGGCATTTGCGGTGCGATGGAAACCCTGCTGGTCGATCAGGCAGTCGCGGCGGACTTCCTGCCGGAAATGGCCCGCCAATTTCGGGAAAAAGGCGTCGAACTGCGCGGTTGTGAGCGTACCCGCCAGATTATCGATGCAGTACCGGCCACAGAAGCGGACTGGAACACCGAGTACCTGGCGGCGATTCTGTCGATCCGCGTGGTCGACGGTCTGGACCAGGCCATCGAGCACATCAACCATTATGGCTCGCATCACACCGACTCCATCGTCACCGAGCACCAGGGTCAGGCCCGGCAGTTCACTGCCGAGGTCGATTCGTCCTCGGTGATGATCAACACCCCGACCTGCTTTGCCGACGGTTTCGAGTATGGTCTGGGCGCAGAAATCGGTATTTCCACCGACAAGCTGCATGCCCGCGGCCCGGTCGGCCTGGAAGGCCTGACCTGTGAAAAATACGTGGTGATCGGCGACGGTCAACTGCGTGGACAGGAGTCGCTCTGACTTGGCCGAGCGCAAACCGCTCGCCGCAGTCATGACGATGTCGCCCGCCCGGCGCATTGGCGTGCTCGGCGGGACATTCGACCCGGTACACATCGGTCACTTGCGCAGCGCGCTCGAGGTGGCCGAAGTGCTGGCGCTGGACGAGCTGCGGCTGATGCCCAATGCCCGTCCGCCGCACCGGGACACGCCGCAGGTATCGGCCCAGGACCGCCTGGAAATGGTCCGGTGTGCGGTCGAAGGCGTGCCGACTTTGTCGGTGGATGCGCGAGAACTGGCGCGCGACACGCCGTCGTATACCATCGAAACACTTGAACTGATGCGCGCCGAACTGGCCGCTTCGGACCAGCTGTTTCTGCTGCTGGGCTGGGACGCGTTCTGCGGCCTGCCCAGTTGGCACCGTTGGGAAGAATTGCTGCAACACTGTCACATCCTGGTGCTGCAACGCCCGGATGCCGACGTCGAGCCACCGGATGCCCTGCGCAACCTGTTGGCCGCACGCTCAGTCAGTGACCCGCAGGCTCTGGTTGGGCCGGCGGGACAAATTGCATTCGTCTGGCAGACGCCGCTTGCGGTGTCAGCCACGCAGATCCGACAGCTGCTGGCCAGCGGCAAGTCGGTGCGGTTTCTGGTGCCGGACGCAGTACTGGCCTACATCGATGCGCACAATCTGTACCGTGCGCCGAACTGAAGGTGCTGTGAAGCGCCTCACACTATTGAGTTGAATGAGTTTTATATGACCAAGCAAAAACACAGTGCCGTTAGCGCCGAAGAACTGGTCGAACTGACCAAAGACGCCCTGGCAGAGGTCAAGGCCCAGGACATCCAGGTTATCGACGTGCGTGAAAAGCACAGCCTGACCGACTACATGATCATCGCCACCGGTACCTCCAACCGCCAGATCAGCGCGATGCTGGAAAAGGTTCGTGAGCAGGTCAAGGCCAAGGGCGTGCAGCCGCTGGGCGAAGAAGGCAAGGGCGACAGCGACTGGGTGCTGCTCGACCTCAACGACGTCATTGTGCACATGATGACCGCCGCTGCCCGTCAGTTCTACGACCTCGAGCGTCTGTGGATGGGTGCCGAGCAGAGCCGTGCCGCCGATGGCAAGCACCACAGCCCGGAAAACACCCACGCCTATTCCGACAATCTCAAAGACCGGGAATAAGGAAGGCTTGTGCGTCTGCGTCTGATCGCGGTCGGCTCGCGCATGCCCAAGTGGGTCGAGGACGGCTGGCATGAATATGCCAAGCGCCTGCCCTCGGAGCTGTCGCTGGAGCTGGTGGAGATACCGCTCAATACCCGGGGCAAGAATGCCGATGTCGCCCGCCTGATTCGTCAGGAGGGCGAGGCCATGCTCGCCAAGGTCCAGCCAGGGGAACGGATTGTCACCCTGGAGGTCCATGGCAAGCCCTGGAGTACCGAGCAACTGGCGGTCGAGCTGGACCGCTGGCGCCTGGACTCGCGTACCGTGAACTTCATGGTCGGCGGCCCGGAAGGGCTGGCGCCGGAAGTCTGTGCGCGGGCCGAGCAGCGCTGGTCGCTGTCGCCGCTGACCCTGCCGCACCCATTGGTAAGGATACTGATCGGCGAACAGCTGTACCGCGCCTGGACCGTGTTGTCCGGGCACCCTTACCACAAATGAACCTGTAAGCCTTTCAATGACGCAGCCGATTCGCCTCAAGGATCACGAGAAAGACGCCCGTATGGTGCGCAGTCGCGTCGTGGTCGGTGCCGTGGCGATCGTCCTGCTGATCTGCGTGCTGATCGCGCGCCTGTATTACCTGCAGGTGATCCAGTACGACTATCACTCGACCCTGTCGGAAAACAACCGGGTGCATGTGCAGCCGATTCCGCCGACCCGTGGGCTGATTTTCGACCGTAACGGGGTGATCATCGCCGATAACCGGCCCAGCTTCAGCCTGAGCATGACCCGTGAGCGCTCCGGCGACTGGCAGCAGGTGCTCGATGTGATTGTCGAGGTGCTGGAGCTGACCCCGGACGACCGTACGTTGTTCGAAAAGCGCATGCGCCAGGGGCGTCGGCCGTTCGAGCCGGTGCCGATCCTGTTCGAGCTGAGCGAGGAGCAGATTGCCCGGATTGCGGTGAATCAGTTCCGCCTGCCCGGTGTCGAGGTGGTTGCCCAACTGGTCCGGCATTATCCGCAGGGTGCGCATTTCGCTCACTCGGTCGGATACGTCGGACGGATCAACGAGAAAGAGCTCAAGACCCTCGATCCGGTCAACTACAGCGGTACCCACCATATCGGCAAGACCGGTATCGAGCGCTTCTACGAGCCTGAGCTGCATGGCCAGGTCGGCTACGAAGAGGTCGAGACCAACGCCCGGGGCCGGGTATTGCGGGTGCTCAAGCGCACCGACCCGATTCCCGGCAAGGACATCGTCCTGGGCCTCGACATCAAGTTGCAGGAAGCAGCCGAGGCCGCACTGGCCGGGCGTCGCGGCGCCATTGTCGCGCTCGATCCGAACACTGGCGAGGTCCTGGCGATGGTCAGCCAGCCGAGCTTCGATCCGAACCTGTTCGTCACCGGCATCAGCTTCAAGGCCTATGCCGAACTGCGCGACTCCATCGACCGGCCGCTGTTCAACCGTGTGCTGCGCGGGCTGTACCCGCCAGGTTCGACCATCAAGCCAGCAGTGGCGATTGCCGGTCTGGACAGTGGCGTGGTGACAGCATCGAGCCGAGTGTTCGACCCCGGTTACTACCAACTGCCCAATTACGATCACAAATACCGTAACTGGAACCGCAGCGGTGATGGCTGGGTCGACCTCGACACGGCGATCATGCGTTCCAACGACACCTACTTCTACGACCTGGCGCACAAGATGGGCATCGATCGCCTGTCCAGCTACATGAACCGCTTCGGTATCGGTCAGAAGGTCTCGCTGGATATGTTTGAGGAGTCGCCCGGCCTGATGCCGTCGCGCGAGTGGAAGCGGGCCACCCGTCGTCAGGCCTGGTTCCCGGGCGAAACCCTGATCCTCGGTATTGGCCAGGGTTACATGCAGACCACGCCATTGCAGCTGGCCCAGGCCACTGCGCTGATCGCCAGCAAAGGCAAATGGAACCGTCCACACCTGGCCAAGACCATCGAAGGCCTGCCGCCGGTGGACGAGAACCCGATCGACGATATCGTCCTGCGTGACAAGTCCGACTGGAACAAGGTTACCCACGGCATGGAGCAGGTGATGCACGGTGCCCGCGGTACCGCGCGCAAGGCGTCGATCGGTGCGCAGTACCGGATTGCCGGCAAGAGTGGTACCGCCCAGGTGGTGGCCATCAAGCAGGGTGAGAAGTACGACCGCAACAAGCTGCAGGAGCGTCACCGCGACCACGCCCTGTTCGTCGGCTTCGCCCCGGCGGACAACCCGAAGATCGTGGTGTCGGTGATGGTCGAGAACGGTGAGTCCGGTTCCGGCGTTGCCGCGCCTGTGGTGCGCCAGGTGATGGACGCCTGGTTGCTCGGCCCCGACGGCCGCCTGAAGCCTGAATTCGCCAACCCGTCCATTGCCCAGGAACCGGCCCCGTGATGAGTAATTTCGATCGCATGCTCTCCAGCGAGGATGTGATGCGCCGCCGCGCCAGCTTCCTGCAGCGCATCCATATCGACGGCCCCTTGCTGATCCTGCTGCTGACCCTGGCGGCTGGCAGCCTGTTCGTCCTCTATTCGGCCAGCGGCAAGAACTGGGACTTGCTGCTCAAGCAGGCCAGCTCGTTCGGCATCGGTCTGGTGTCGATGTTCGTCATCGCCCAGCTGGAGCCGCGGTTCATGGCGCGCTGGGTGCCCTTGGCCTACGTCTGCGGGGTGATCCTGCTGGTGGTGGTGGATGTCATGGGCCACAACGCCATGGGCGCCACACGCTGGATCAACATTCCCGGGGTGATTCGCTTCCAGCCCTCGGAATTCATGAAGATCATCATGCCGGCCACCATTGCCTGGTACCTGGCCAAGCGCTCCCTGCCGCCGCACCTCAAGCATGTAATGATCAGCCTGATCATGATTGGCGTGCCGTTCATCCTCATTGTGCGCCAGCCTGACTTGGGGACAGCTTTGCTAATCCTCGCCTCGGGCGCCTTCGTGCTGTTCATGGGCGGACTGCGCTGGCGCTGGATCTTCAGTGTGCTCGCTGCAGCGGTGCCAGTGGCCGTAGCCATGTGGTTTTTCGTCATGCACGACTACCAGAAACAACGTGTCCTGACCTTCCTCGACCCGGAAAGCGACCCGTTGGGCACCGGCTGGAACATCATCCAGTCCAAGGCGGCCATCGGTTCCGGTGGTGTGTTTGGCAAGGGCTGGTTGCTGGGTACCCAGTCGCACCTGGACTTCCTGCCGGAAAGCCACACCGACTTCATCATCGCCGTGCTGGGTGAGGAGTTCGGGCTGGTCGGCATCTGTGCGCTGCTGCTGATCTACCTGTTGTTGATCGGCCGCGGCCTGGTGATTACCGCCCAGGCCCAGACGCTCTACGGCAAGCTGCTGGCCGGCAGTCTGACCATGACCTTTTTCGTTTATGTGTTCGTCAATATCGGTATGGTCAGCGGTTTGTTGCCCGTGGTGGGTGTGCCGCTGCCCTTCATTAGTTATGGCGGAACTTCGTTGGTGACGCTGCTGTCAGCGTTTGGCGTTTTAATGTCGATCCATACGCATCGCAAATGGATTGCACAGGTTTGAATAAGGTGAAGAATTACATGCAAGTAATGCGTGGCTGGGCAGCTCGTTGTGCGCCCTGGGTGGGCCTGCTCGGCTTGCTCGGTGGGGGGCAGCAAGCGGTCGCAGGCGACTATGACGGCTCGCCTCAGGTAGCCGAGTTCGTCGCTGAGATGACCCGCGATTATGGCTTTGCCAGCGAGCAGTTGATGGATGTGTTTGGCGACGTCAAGCGCAAGCAGTCGATCCTCGATGCGATTTCCCGGCCGGCCGAGCGGGTAAAGCCCTGGAAGGATTACCGGCCGATGTTTCTCACTGACGCGCGGGTCGCCCGTGGCGTGGATTTCTGGCGTCAGCACGAGGCGACCCTGGCCCGTGCCGAGCAGGAGTATGGCGTCCCGGCCCAGGTGATCGTGTCGATTATCGGCGTTGAAACCTTTTTTGGCCGCAACACCGGCAACTACCGGGTGATCGATGCACTTTCGACCCTGGGCTTCGATTACCCGCCACGGGCCGAGTTCTTCCGCAAGGAACTGCGCGAGTACCTTTTGCTGGCGCGTGAAGAACAGGTCGATCCGCTGACGCTCAAAGGATCCTACGCCGGCGCCATGGGCCTGCCGCAATTCATGCCCAGCAGCTTTCGCGCCTACGCCGTGGACTTCGACGGTGACGGCCACATCAATATCTGGAACAACCCGGACGATGCCATCGGCAGCGTTGCCAGCTACTTCAAGCGCCATGGCTGGGTCGCCGGCGAGCCAGTGGTCAGCCGTGCCACGGCCAGCGGTGATCGCATCGATGAGGGCCTGACCCCCGGGATTGACGCGGTCAAGACGGTCGGGGAGTTGCGGGCACTGGGCTGGTCAAGTCATGATGCGCTGCGCGATGATCTGCCGGTCACCGCTTTCCGGCTTGAAGGCGACAACGGCCCCGAATACTGGCTGGGCCTGCAAAACTTCTACGCGATCACTCGCTACAACCGCAGCGTGATGTACGCGATGGCGGTACATCAGCTATCGGACCTGCTGGTTCAAGCACGGGGCGCCAAGTAATGCGCGTAATGTTTTCTGATACATCCCTCAAACTGATCGGCTGTGCGGCCCTGGGCCTGATGCTGGCCAGTTGCTCTTCCAGCAAACCGTCGACACAGCAAAGCACCAATGTGGTGCGGGCCAAGCCCGGTCTGGACATCAACCGGGCGCACAAGGACGGCGCGCCGTGGTGGGACGTCGATGTCTCGAAGATCCCGGATGCCACGCCGACCGTGCATACCGGCAACTACAAGGCCAACCCCTACACCGTATTGGGCAAGACCTACTTCCCGATCCAGGACTCGCGCAACTACCGCGCCGAGGGTACGGCGTCGTGGTACGGCACCAAGTTCCACGGGCAGAACACCGCCAACGGCGAGGTCTATGACCTTTATGGCATGAGCGCGGCGCACAAGACCCTGCCGCTGCCGGCCTACGTCAAGGTTACCAACCTGGACAACCATCGCAGCGTGGTCCTGCGCGTCAACGACCGCGGCCCGTTCTATTCGGACCGCATCATCGACCTGTCCTATGCGGCGGCGAAGAAGCTCGGTTACGCCGAAACCGGTACCGCGCGCGTGCGTGTCGAGGGTATCGACCCGAAACAATGGTGGGCCCAGCGTGGCCAGCCGGCGCCGATGGTGCTGGATCAGCCGCAGGTTGCCCAGACCCAGGCATTTACGCCCAGCACCGGCGCCGTTGAGCAGTGGACGCCTCCGCCGCAGCAGCATGCCGCAGCGGTGGTGCCGGTGCAGGTCGCCAGCAACAGTATCCAGGCCGGTAATGGTCTTTACTTGCAGGTCGGCGCCTTCGCCAACCCGGATGCCGCCGAACTGCTGCGTTCCAAGCTGAGCAGTATGGTCAGCGCGCCGGTCTTCATCAGCTCGATCGTGCGCAACCAGCAGACCCTGCACCGCGTACGCATGGGGCCGATCAACAGCCAGGGCGAAGCCCAGCAGATGCAGGACAGTGTGCGCCTGGCCAATCTTGGCCAGCCAAAAGTTGTGATGGCGGACTGATCGGGGGGACTGGTCGGTTTGTCATGCAAGCGGGCGGAACAGCCATGTACAATGGCCGTTTTGCTCGCAAGGCCCAGCGCCTGAAGACGTTTTGCCCATGTAGGGCATGAGCCCAATAGCCATTTCGAGAGACGGATGAACATAACCAGCTTTGCCAAACGCCTTTGCCTGCTTGTACCGCTGATGATCACCCCTGCCGCCTTTGCGGCAGAGCAGATGATGCCGTCGCCGCCGCAACTGGCAGCCAAGTCCTACGTGCTCATGGAAGCTTCCAGCGGTAATATCCTGGTCGAGAACAATGGTGACGAGCGTTTGCCGCCGGCCAGCCTGACCAAGCTGATGACCGCCTACATCGCGACCCTGGATATCCGTCGCGGGCAAATCGGCGAGAACGACCCGGTCACCGTCAGCGAAAACGCCTGGCGTACCGGTGGTTCGCGGATGTTCATCAAGGTCGGCACCCAGGTCAGCGTCAGCGACCTGCTGCACGGCATCATCATCCAGTCGGGTAACGACGCCAGTGTCGCCCTGGCCGAGCACATCGCCGGCAGCGAAGACGCCTTCGCCGACATGATGAACAAGACTGCCGCCGACCTGGGCATGACCAACAGCCACTTCATGAACCCGACCGGCCTGCCGAACCCCGAGCACTACTCGTCGGCTCACGACATGGCCGTACTGGCGCGCGCAATCATCCACGAAGATCCTGCTCACTATGCGATCTACTCGCAGAAAGAGTTCTTCTGGAACAACATCAAGCAGCCTAACCGCAACCTGCTGCTGTGGCGCGACAAGACTGTCGATGGCCTGAAAACCGGTCACACCGACGAAGCTGGCTACTGCATGGTGTCGTCGGCCGTGCGTGATGGCATGCGTCTGATCGCCGTGGTCTTCGGTACCAACAGCGAGCAGGCCCGTGCTGCCGAAACCCAGAAGCTGCTGACCTACGGTTTCCGCTTCTTCGAAACCCAGACCTTCTACCAGAAGGGCACTGAACTTGCCCAGGCGCAAGTCTGGAAGGGTGCTACCAACCAGGTCAAAGCCGGTCTGGCCCAAGACCTGAGCATGACTTTGCCTAAAGGCCAATTGAAGAAACTGGCTGCAAGCATGACCATGAACCCGCAACTGACCGCGCCCATCGCCAAAGGTGACGTGATCGGTAAAGTGGAAGTCAAACTGGATGACAACGTTGTACACAGCGCCGATCTGATCGCGCTGGACGCTGTTGAGGAAGCTGGTTTCTTCGGCCGGGTGTGGGATAGCATTCGGCTATTCTTCTACGGGCTGTTCAACTGATATCGTGACCAGCCACGCCCCCCGCCAACTCACGCGGGGGGCGTTGTTGTTGCCACGGCTTACGAGGCCGTTACTGCCATGACCGAAGCTGACAAATCGCACAAAATCGAATTCCCCTGCGCCGATTACCCGATCAAGGTAATCGGTGACACCGTGGTCAATTTCAAGGACACGGTAATCGAGATCCTCAAGAAATACGCCGAGGTCGATCTCAAGACCCTGGCCGAACGCCAGAGTAAAGAAGGCAAGTACACCACTGTGCAATTGCACATCGTCGCTACCGGTGAAGACCAGCTGCACAATATCAACAGCGCCCTGCGCGCTACCGGTATCGTGAAAATGGTGCTCTGATGCCGGCAAGCCTCGGCTTTCGCGATCTGGGATTATTGCCTTACGAGCCGGTGCTCGAGGCCATGCGCCGGTTCACCGACCAGCGTGGCCCGCAAACCTGCGACGAAGTCTGGCTGGTGGAGCACCCTGCGGTGTTCACCCAGGGCCAGGCGGGCAAGGCCGAGCACCTGCTGGTGCCCGGCGATATTCCGGTGGTGCAAACCGACCGAGGTGGCCAGGTGACCTATCACGGTCCTGGCCAGCTGGTGGCTTACCTGTTGCTTGATGTGCGCCGGCTCGGGTTTGGAGTGCGTGATCTGGTCTCCCGGATCGAACGCTGCCTGATCGAGTTGCTGGCCAGTTATGGCGTCGAGGCGGCGGCCAAGGCCGATGCCCCGGGCGTTTATGTCGATGGAGCGAAGATCGCTTCCCTCGGCCTGCGGATTCGCAATGGCTGTTCTTTCCATGGCCTTGCCTTGAACGTGGACATGGACCTTGCGCCATTCCGCCGGATTAACCCCTGCGGGTATGCGGGGCTGGCCATGACCCAGCTGCGCGACCAGGCAGGCTCGATCGAACTCTCTGAGGTAAGGGCAAGGCTGCGCGGGCAGCTGGTCAAGCACCTCGACTATGCTGAGCAGACGACCCTTACGGGCGGAATCTTCTGAATATGACTACTGTTGTGCAAGAACCAGTGCAAAGCGTGACACCCGCGCCACGGCCCAAGGTCGAGGCAGGTGTCAAACTGCGTGGCGCGGAGAAAGTCGCGCGTATCCCGGTAAAGATCATCCCCACCGACGAGTTGCCGAAGAAGCCTGACTGGATCCGCGTGCGTATCCCGGTTTCGCCGGAAGTCGACCGTATCAAACAATTGCTGCGCAAGCACAAGC